>JBFGOX010000196.1:0-5846 GCA_041565015.1 Burkholderiaceae bacterium | reverse complement strand
GGGCGAGGCGTTGGTGGCGCGCGGTCGGCACATCCTGGCCGAACTCGACGAAGCCGAGATGGAAGTCACGCGCGCGCGCGGCTCGCCGCGCGGGCTCTTGCGCCTGCATACGATGGTCGCCTTCGGCCTGCACCAGTTGCCGCCGGTGCTGCCCGAATTCCTGCGCCGATATCCGGAGGTCAAGGTCGAGCTGTCGGTGTCCGACCGGCTGGTCGATCTGGTCGAGGAGGGTGGCGACCTCGCAATCCGCAGCGGCCGGCTGCCCGATTCGTCGCTGGTGGCGCGCAAGATCTTCGATAGTGAGCGCATGATCTGCGCCGCGCCGTCGTACCTGAAGCGGCACGGCACGCCGCGGCGGCCCGAGGACCTGCTGCGCCACAACTGCATCGTCATCAGTGGCTATCCGCAGTTGCGACGCTGGCCGTTCGACGATCCGGCGAGCCGTGACGGCATCCGCACGATCGAAGTCGGCGGCAACCTGGCCGCCAACAATGCGGAAAACGTGCTGCAGATGGCGCTTCTCGGTTTGGGCATCGTACGGCTCGGCGACCTCGTCATCGCCGAGCACGTCAATGCCGGCCGGCTGATGCCGATCCTCGTCGAATCACACCATGTCGAGGTGCTGCCGCTGCACGCGGTGTATCCGCAATCACGGCTGCGCTCGCCGAAGGTGGCGGTGATGGTCGATTTCCTGGTCGAGAAATTCGCGCATGCACCGTGGCGGGCGAAGAGCCGGACGCAGCGTTGAACCGACCGTCGCCGACGCCGAACGCATGCGCGGCCGTCGCAGCCGCGGACAGGCCGGGTGGGCGCAGCAACGTGCCTGAAGAGCCTGGGCGTTCGGCTGCCCGCCCAGCGTACGCATTTCTGGCAGGCCCGTCGCCCTCCGCTCGACCGCGGCGTAGATAGGCTGCGGTCTCTTGCGGCAGCGTCAGCGCGCGCAGTCGAACGTCATCGCTGCTGCGGAAATGGAGGACGCCACGGCCGAACTCGTGCAGGCGGACCGGCTGAATCGGAAGATCCGAGCCGGCCTATCGCCGCACCACGTTCCGACCGAGATCGTGCAGGCGCCCGACGTGCCGCGCACGCCGTCGGGCAAGAAGATGGAGGTGCCATTCAAGAAGCTGATGCTCGGCCAGCCGCTCGTACGAATCGCCAACCCCGATGTGATGGCCAATGCGCAGTGCCTTGAGTGGTATCGCGACTTCGCCGGGCGGCATCTGGCCCGGAGGGCGGCGGGTGACCGCCGCGCCGCCGCGGGCCGAATCACGGGCAGTGCACGGCTGGATTCCAGTCGTTGAAAAGGCCGTTGCGGTTGTGTTTCCACAGCCACAGGTGCAGCTCGTAGAAGGCCGGCACGCCATAGCGGTTCGGCGCCCGCACCAGATGGAACGGATGGCCGAACAGGACCGGCGGCTGCGGATTCGCTGCGTCCCAGCTGTCCTGGAAGACGATGTACTCCACGCCGACCAGTTGCAGCCGGCCGTTTCTGTCCGGCTCGTACATCAGCGCCTCGGGGCGCAGCGGGTCGAGCACGGCGTCGCCGGCCAGCGCGCCGTTCAGGTAGTGGATGCCCATCGCGCCGTGGCCGGGCTGAGCGACGCAGCCGAGGAACTGGCCGTAGCCGGCCTGCCTGGCGACTTCGACGTCGTGAAACGGCGCGGTGGCGCGGCGCACTTCGGCGACGGCGTCGCGCACGACATCGTCGGCGCCGGCCTCGCCGTGCGCGAACGCCGGCGACTGCAGCGCCAGCAACGACGCAAGCGCAAGGCCCTGCAGTGATTTTTTCAAGTGGTTCATCTGCGTCCTCCTTCAGCGCGCGGGCTGCGCGGTGGTCGGATCGATCACCGCGACCACGGGCGTGATGCGATTGGCCGGAAAGCCGGAGCGCTCGGCATGGCTGCGGATCAGCGCCTCGCTCGGCGCGTTGTAGACGCAGTAGATCTTGTCGCCCGCGACGTAGCTGTGCACCCACTGGATGTCGGGGCCGAGGTCGCGCAGCACGCGGTTCGATTTCTGCGCCGCCTCGCGCAACTGCTCGGCGGTCATCTTCGAGGCGCCGGGAATCTCGCGTTCGATCACGAAGCGCTGCTGTGCCAGCGCCGGTGCCGCGGTCAGCAGCAGCGCGCACGTCAACATGAAACGTTTGCTCATTGTTGCTCCTTTGGGGGTTCGATCAGGCGCGGTAGAAGTACGGGTCGAGCACGCTCACCTCGGTGATGCGGCCCACTGGCAGGCTGTTACGGTCGGCTACCTTGCGGATCGCCTCCGGCGTCGGCGCGTCGTAGATGCAGAAGGTCTGCTTGTGGTCCGGGCTGACGTAAGAGTGAACCCAGGTCACGCCGTGTTCGGCGTTGTTGGCGACCACGCCGCCGACCGCCTTGCGGCCGTCGTCGTTCATCGGGATCGACAGGCCTTGCGGAAAGCTGCGCTCGATCAGGTAACGGGGCATCGGAATCTCCTTCGAACCGGTCGGCAGCGCCGTCGCTGCCGTGGTTTGAAGGTTGCCGATACTCGTGCCGGCGCGCGCCGGCAGCCCTGCCTAATTTGCGGCGCGCCGTTGCCCAGATTGGCCGAACCAGCCTTCGCGCTGCGCCTGCCGCACCGCTTCGTGCCGGGTTTCGACGCCGAGCTTGGCAAGGATGGCCTCGACATGATGGTCGATCGTGCGCACCGAGCGGTGCAGGCGGGCGGCAATCTGCGCGTTGCGCAGGTCTTCGCACATCAGCGCCAGCACCTTCATTTCGGCCGCGGTCAGCCCAAAGGGATGGCTGCGCGTCGACGTACGCGCGCCGCGGGCCACGCCGCGAACGCCGGCCTTGCGCATCCGGCTGCGCAGCGCCTCCGCGGCCGGCACGGCGCCGAGCGCATCGAAAACCGCCAGCGCCTCGCGCTGCGATTCGATCGTGCCTTCGGCAAGCGCACGCGCGCGCTCGTAAGGACAATCGAGGTGCTGCCAGGCCTCGGCGGCTTCCTGCCAGCGGCCGGCGATCTGCAGCGCGTAAGGTTGTGCGCAGCCCTCGGGCGGCGTGTCGATCGTGCCGGCGCGCCAGCGCCAGTACGACAACTCGCCGATGAACCAAGGATGGCGATGCGCCTGTGCCAGCGGCAAGGCCGCCGCCGCTTCGGCATCGGCGCGTGCGCGATCGCTGCAAGCGATCGCCCATTCGGCGCGCGCCGCGCGCACCGGAGCGACGCGCTGCAGCGTACCCGACGCCTCGGCCAGCGCCAGCGCGGCGTCGAGCGCGTCTTCGACGCCGGGATCGCCGCGTCGCAGCCGCAGGCGGCCGAGCGCGAGCAGCGCCATCACGCGGCTGGTCGTCGCCGCGCCGGTGCGCGAGGCCGCCTCGCTCGCGTGCGCCGTTGCGGCATCCCACTCGCCCATGTGCAGCTCGCACAGCGCCAGCCACGAGGTTGAGTAGTGCAGGTAGAAATCGATTTCATGCTCGGCGGCGAAGCGAATCGACTCCTGCAGCCAATGCTTCGCTTCGCGCAGCCGGAACAGTTCGCCCGAACCGGAACCGAGATTCGAATAGCTGTTCGCCGCCACCCAGTGCAGGCCGTCGTCGAGCGCCAGTTTCAGCGCCTGCTTCAGGTGCGCCACGCCCTGGTCGTAGTCGAGGAACAGCAACGCGGTGCCCAGGGTGCCGAGCGATGCGGCCTGTGTTTCACGGGCGGCGAACTGCTCTGCCAGCGCCAGCGCCTTGCGGCTCCACTGCACGCTCGCTTCGCAGTCGCGATTGAGCATCCGCAGCTGCGCCTGGACCCAGAACGCGTATGCCTGCTCGACACACGCCGGCACCGGTTCGAGCAGCTCGATCGCCCGGCGGCTGTCGGCGTCGGCCTGCGCGTTGTGCAAGGCCAGCACATGAACCAGCGCACTGCGGCTGAGGTTGTCGGCTTCTTGCACGACATCGCCGCAATGCCGGTACGAGCTGCCAAGCTCGGACCTTGCCTCGATCGCCTCGACCAACTGGTCGGTGACCTGGCACTCCAGCGCGTAGGCCGCCAGCCAGCGCTGCCGCTGCGCCTCGTCGACCGGGACGCCATCGCGCAGGGCGATGCGCCACTGCGCGGCCGCCTCGCGGTGCGCGCCACGCTCGCGCGCCTGCTCGGCAGCGATCGGCGCGTGGTGGCTGATGGCGGCCGTATCCCGCGCGCGCAGCGCATGGTGCACCAGGCGTGCCGCAGGCGAATCGCGCCCATCTTGCGTCATCGCCGCCAGGACGCGTGCATGCCAGGCCTGTGCGACCGGCGCCGATAGCGACGATTCGACCGCAACGCGCCCAAGTTCATGCCGGAAACTCAGCGCGGCGTCGTCCGCCAGCAGCAGGCCGCTGTCGATGCAGGTCTGCATATCGACGATCGACGGCGCCAGCAACTCATCGACCAGCCAGCGTTCGATCCGGCCCGGCACGACCGACGCCAGCTGCACAAGCTCCCCGGCAGGCGGCGGCAATCGGGCCAGGCGCGCCAGCACGAGGTCCTGCACGCTGCGCGGCACCGCATCGCTGCCCTCGCGCAGCACTTCAGTGACGAAGAACGGGTTGCCGAGAGTCGCCGCGTGCACGCCGGCGGCCGGCCGACCCGCGCGTCGCGCCAGCGTTTCGACGGCTTCGCGCGACAGGCGCGGCAAATCGATCCGGTTCAGCGCACCGGCCGGCAGTTCGCCGATCACGCGGCGCAGGGGATGGACGGCGGGTACCTCGTCGTCGCGGAAGCTGACGGCCAGCAGTGCCCGGGTGCGCTCGATGCGCCGACCGAGGAACTTCAGCAGGTCGAGTGTGGCGTCGTCGGCCCAGTGCGCGTCCTCGATCACCACCAGCACCGGCGTCGGCGCCAGACGCAATTCGTCAAGTACTGCCTCAAACAGCGCCGGGCGCGGTCCGGCGAGCCTGGCGGCGAAGCGCGCACCGGACTCGCGTGCGATGTCGAGCAGTGGCGCCAACGGATGCGGTGTCTGCAGCGCGTCGCAGGCGCCCCACCACACGGTGTCGTGTTCAGCGGCCAGTGCGCGCAGCACGCTGGTCTTGCCGATGCCGGCCTCGCCGGCCACCAGCGCGATCTGGCCGCAGTGCTGCGCCGCCTGCAAGCAGTGCTGCAGCGTCTGCAAGGCTGCTTCTCGTTCGACGAGTCTGGTCATGCGCCACGCGGCCAACGCCTCGATGGAGGCGATTCCGGCTGACGCGCAGTGTAGTCAGCGGAGTAACCTGCGACGAAAACTGGTGCCGGTGCAGAGCGACATCTACAAGTTCGATGCTCGGCATTCGGACGGATGCGGAGAAACGCCGGATGCGCTTCTGGGCCAGTCCTCCGAGGCGGGCGAGCCGGCCCGTGTGGCGTCGCGTCAGGCTAGCGACGCAGGTCGCCGTCGCCACGACGCGAGACTGCACCGCCGCTCGCCGGATCACGGGCAGTGCACCGCCGGGTTCCAGTCGTTGAACATGCCGTTGCGGTTTTGCTTCCACACCCACAAGTGCAGTTCGTAGAACGACGGCACGCCGTAGCGGTTCGGGGCGCGTACCAGGTGGAACGGGTGGCCGAACAGCGACGGCGGTTGAGGGTGTTCAGCATCCCAGACGTCCTGGAACACGATGAACTCCGCGCCGACGAGCCGCAGCTTGCCTTCGTCGCGTGGCTCATACATCAGCGCCTCCGGGCGCAGCGGGTCGAGCACGGCGTCGCCGGCCAGGGCGCCGTTCAGGTAGTGGACGCCCATGGCGCCGTGTCCCGGCTCGCTGACGCAGCCGAGGAACTGGCTGTAGCCGGCCTGCCGGGCGGCATCGACGTCGTGAAACGGCGCGGTGGCGCGACGCAGCTGCGCGATGGCGTCCTGCACCTTGTCG
>JBFGOX010000195.1:0-5850 GCA_041565015.1 Burkholderiaceae bacterium | reverse complement strand
GGCTGGGCAACTTCATAAACGGCGAGCTGTGGGGCCGGCCGGCCGATCCTGCCGTCTGGCCCTGGGCGATGATCTTCCCGCAGGCCGGCGATGGCGTGCCGCGCCATCCGTCGCAGCTTTACCAGGCGGCGCTGGAAGGCGTGCTGCTGTTCGTGCTGCTGTGGCTGTACTCGAACAAGCCGCGGCCGGCCGGATTCGTCAGCGCCGCGTTTCTCGTCGGTTACGGCGTTCTTCGCTTCATTGCCGAGTTCGGCCGCGAGCCGGACGCCTTTCTCGGCCTGCTCGCGCTGCAGCTTTCGATGGGGCAGTGGCTTTCGCTGCCGATGGTCGTGGCAGGGATCGCGCTTTTCGTCTACCTTCGCTTGTCTCGGCCGGCCGCCGGCACGGCGATGGCGGCGGCGGAAGGCAAACGCCGACCGAGATGAGCGACTTGAGCCGCCATATGGAGCCGGGGCCGACCATACGATCCGCCGTTTCGCAGCAGACCGTGCGACAGCCGAACGCGCGCGGTCGCGCACGGGAGCCTGCCGCAGCCTGCGCGTCGCCGGTCACGGGTTGGATGACCAATCTCGGTGCAGCAGCTGGCAGGCGAACGGAATAAGGGTATGGCCGGAACAATCCATTTCGTCGCCGATGCCGGCGTGGCCACGATCACGCTCGAGTCGCCGGGCAAGCTGAATGCCGTCAGTGTGGCGATGTGGCAGGAGGTGCGACGTGTTTTCGAGTCGCTGGCCGACGATGAGCGCATTCGCTGCATCGTCGTGCGCGGCGCCGGCGGCAATTTCGCGGCCGGCGCCGACCTTGACGAGTTCAGCGAAGTGCATCGCAACCTGGAAAGCGGGCGCCGCTTTCATCTGGAAACGGTGCTGCCGTCGCTGGCCGCGATCCGTGAAGTCCCGCAACCGGTAATGGCAGCGATCGAAGGCGTCTGCGCCGGTGGTGGACTGCAGATCGCGCTGGCCTGCGACATACGCCTGGCCTCGGAGACCGCGCGGCTCGGCGTGCCGGTCGGCCGCCTCGGTTTCCCGGTCGTGCTGTCGGAACTGCGACTGCTGCTCGAACGCCTGGGCCCTTCAGTGACCGCCGATCTGCTGCTGACCGGGCGTTTGCTCGACGCCCGTGAGTCGGCGGAAAAAGGGCTGGTCTCGCGCGTGCTGCCGGCGGCCGATTTCGAGCACCGCGTCACCGAAACCGTGCACGCCATTTGCGCGGGCTCGCCGCTTGCCGCGCGCCAGAACAAGGCGCAAATTCAGCTCCTGCTCGAGCGCGGCATGCAATACACCGCACATGACCTGGACGCGAGCTTCGATTTTCTCGACTCCGACGATTACCACGAGGGCATCGCCGCCTTTCTCGCCAAGCGCCTGCCGAAATTCACTGGCAAATGAAGAACCACAACCTTTACGCACTGTTTGAATCGCGGATGCCGCGCGACCTCGCGGCGGTCTGTCTCGAAACACCGGACGGGCTCGTCTATTCCTATCGCGACCTGCATTTCGGGTCGGCGCGGCTTGCCGGATGGCTGACGAGCCTCGGGCTTGCCGCCGACGCGGACGGTGCACCGCCGCGCATCGCGGTGCAGGTCGAAAAATCGCCCGAAGCGGTGATGCTGTACCTGGCGGTACTGCGTGCCGGCTTCGCCTATGTGCCGCTGAACACCGCCTACCAGTCCGCCGAGATCGAGTATTTCCTGAACGACGTGCGGCCGGCCATTTTCGTCTGCGCGCCGCAGCGCGAGCGTGAACTGGCGCCGATCGCCGAGCGCGCCGGCTGTGCCCGGGTGATGACTCTCGGCGAGTGCCGAGACGGCAGCCTGCTCGAGGCCGCAGCGCCGTTTCCCGACCGCTTCGCCACCGTGCCGCGCGCGGCGACCGATCTGGCGGCGATCCTGTACACGTCGGGCACCACCGGTCGCAGCAAGGGCGCCATGCTGTCGCACGGCAACCTGTCGTCGAACGCGCTCGTGCTCGACGAGTTCTGGGGTTTCAAGGAAGAGCGCGACGCGGGAGGGCACGATGTCCTGCTGCACGCGCTGCCGATCTTTCATGTGCACGGGCTGTTTGTCGCGCTGCATGCCGCGCTGCTGGCTGGGGCGTCGATCATCTTTCTGCCGAAGTTCGACCCACAGCTGGTCATTGCGAATCTGCCGCGTGCGACCGTGTTCATGGGGGTACCGACGCATTACACGCGCATGCTCGCCGAGGAAGGACTCGATCGGCTTGCCTGCCGGAACATGCGCCTGTTCATCTCCGGCTCGGCGCCGCTGCTTGCCGAGACGTTCGAGTCGTTCCGCCGGCGGACGGGACAGACGATCCTCGAACGCTACGGCATGTCAGAGACGGTGATGCTGGTGTCGAATCCGTACTTCGGGACCGCACGCGACCGGATCGCCGGCACGGTCGGCGGGCCGCTGCCGGGTGTCAGCGTGCGGCTGGTGCGCGATGACGGCAGTCGCTGCGACGTCGGCGAGATCGGCAGGGTCGAGGTTCGTGGCCCCGGCGTGTTTTCCGGCTACTGGCGGATGCCGGAGAAGACCGCCGAGGAGTTCACCGCTGACGGCTGGTTTCGAACCGGTGACGTCGGCCATTTCGGCGGCGAAGGCCGGCCAGATGGCTACCTGACGCTGGTCGGCCGCTCGAAGGACCTGATCATTTCCGGCGGCTACAACGTGTATCCAAAGGAGATCGAGGGCTACATCGACGCGCTGCCCGGCGTGGTGGAATCGGCGGTCATCGGCCTGCCGCATCCCGATTTCGGCGAGGCCGTGGCGGCGATCGTCGTTCGTGCGCGCGACGCAGAGGTCGAGGCGGAGCGCATCATCAGCGAACTGCGCGGCAGGATTGCCAACTTCAAGGTGCCGAAGCGGGTGTGGGTGGTCGAAGACCTGCCGCGCAACGCGATGGGCAAGGTGCAGAAGAACCTGCTGCGCGAGCGATACGCGACAACGTTCTCCGGCTGAGGCCGGCTCTCAGCCCGCCGGCAGATCGGCAGCGATCTGCAGTACCCGCCGCACGAACGCGGCCTTGGCCTCGCGGTAGGCCGGCGGCGTCGGTGAATGCCGACCCACAAGCGGCGCCTTTAACTGCGCAAAATCAAAAGCCAGCGCCGGCTGCGCGCGCAATCGGTCCCGGAACGCGAGCAGCGCCTGCCATGCGGGGCCGCCGGCGGCGACCACCTGCACATGATGGGTGCGAACGCCACGCTCGCGGCGAACGAACGTTGCCTGCTCTTCGAAGCCGGGCGCGTCCGGCTGGTAGCCGAAGTTGCGCAGCCGCTCGGAAAAAGGCGCGATCAGCGACGGCTGATCCAGGGCCAGAGCGATATCGATGATCGGCCGGGCGGCCAGGCCGGGCACTGCCGTGCTGCCGACATGTTCGATCTGCGGCGCCAGCGGTTGCAACGCTTCGCGCAGCACGCGCAGCTCGGCGGCGAAACGCAGTGGCCATAACGACTGGTATCCGGTGACCGACACCGTCTCGTCCCAGCCGCGCGAACGGTCATTCAGCGTGAATCCGTGACGATAGTGACCGTCGAAGACGCGATACATGCCGTGGAGGCCGTCGTTTCAGCTACCTCATTTTGCGCACCGGAGCCGATCGCCGCTGTCGGATATCCGACACGGCGCCGTTGTGCCTACCAGCGCGGCGGCGGCTTGCGGTTCAGCGTGATCTGGCGATCGACGACGGTGATGTAGCCGCCGATCGTCAGGTCCTTGAAGATGCGGCTGACCATGTCGCGCGAGGCGCCGACGCGATCGGCGATGTCCTGCTGGGTCAATCGCTCCGGAACGATCATCTTGCCGTCGGGCTGCTCGACCGCGAGAGACAGCAGCAGCCGCGCGACCCGACCGTAGACGTCCATCAGCGCCAGATTGCGCACGTTGTCGGTCGCAATGCGCGCCCGCTCGATCAGCGTGCCGATCAGGTTCATCGCCACGTCCGGGTTTTCGGCGATCGCCGCGCGCAGCGCGTCGCGGGTCAGCACCGAGCAGGTGGTCGGCTCCAGCGCGATCACCGATGCCGAACGCGGCTGGCCGTCGAGCGCCATCTCGCCGACATAGTCGCCGGGGCCGTGGATGTCGAGCACCATTTCGCGGCCGTCGGCGTCGGCGACGAAGACCTTGACGCGGCCGGACAGAATCACGAACAGCGAGTCGCCCTTGTCCCCCTCGTGGATGAACACCGCGTTGCGCGCAATGTTGCGCAGTTGCCCGCGCCGCGCCAGTTCGCGCACCATCGGGTCGGCAATCGCATCGATCTGCGCATCGGCTGTGTTCACCTGCGGACTCCTGCGGGAGATGAGGCGGGCAGATTATGCCGGCGTCGCGCCGCCGTTCAACTGCGCAGCGCCTTGTACAGCATGTAGCCGGCCAGCGCATACAGCAGCAGCGCAAACACGCGCTTCAGGCGCACCGTGTCGAGCGCATGCGCCACCCGCGCGCCGAGCGGCGCGGTCAGCACGCTGGTGGCGGCCAGCGCGATCAGCGCCGGCACGTGGACGTAACCGAAAAGGCCTGGCGTGACGCCGGTCAGGTGCCAGCCAGTGACGACGTAGCCGAGCGTGCCGGCGGCGGCTATCGGAAAACCGAGGGACGCCGATGTGGCCACCGCGTAATGCACGCGCACGTTGCACCAGGTCATGAACGGCACCGACAGAAAGCCGCCGCCGGCGCCGACGATGGCCGAGGCGATGCCGATGGCGCCGCCGACGCTGAACATGCCCAAGGTTCCCGGCAACTGCCGCGTCGGCTTGGGCTTGCGGTCGAGCAGCATCTGCGTGGCCGAAAAGCCGACGAACAGCGCAAACACCAGCGCCAGCCATTGCGTCGGCAGCGCGCCGGCGATGCGGGCGCCGATCAACGAGCCGACCAGGATTCCCGGTGCCAGTCGCTTGGCCACCGGCCACAGCACCGCACCGCGCTTGTTGTGCGCGCGCACCGACGAGATCGACGTGAACATGATCGTCGCCAGCGAAGTGGCGATCGCCATGTGCACGACGTGCTCCGGCGGGAACTTCTGCATCGTGAACAGCAGCGTCATGAACGGCACGGTCAGCATGCCTCCGCCAATGCCGAGCAGACCGGCGGCAAAGCCGATCGCCATGCCGAGCGCCAGCAGCGCGGCCAGCAGCGTCCAGTCCATCAGTGTCGCCGGCCTGCGCGCCGCACTCTGGCCAGCACCGAGGTGATGAACTTCCACTGCGCCGCCGTCACGGGCGTGATCGACAGCCGATTGCCCCGGCGCAGGATCGCCAGGTCGGCCAGCTGCGGATGCGCGCGCAACTCGGCCAGGCTGATCAGATCGATCTTGCGAACGGCCTGAACGTCCACGTGCAGCCAGCGCGGCTGCTTCGCCGTGGCGGCGGCGTCGTAGTAGTCGCTGCTCGGGTCGAACTGGGTGGCGTCTGGATAGGCGCGGCTGGCTACCTTGGCGATGCCGGCGATGCCGGGCTCGGCGCAGCTGGAGTGATAAAAGAGCACGCCGTCGCCGGGTTGCATCGTGTCGCGCATGAAGTTGCGCGCTTGGTAGTTGCGCACGCCGGTCCACGGCACCGTCCGGTTCGGCGCCGCAAGCAAGTCGTCGATCGAGCACTCATCTGGCTCTGATTTCATCAGCCAGTAGTTCTTGGCCATGCGCGGCTCAAACGAAAAACGGCTTGGTCGAGCCAAGCCGCGGTCGCCGCGCCGAATCATGTGCCGACGACAAAAATAGGTTCCCCGCGCATGCCGCCCGGCCGATGTCCTGAACCATCGGTTCAGGGTGGTCGCTTCGCGCACCGCTTAGGTTCAGCAGACGCGTGCCGATCGCACCACGATGCGAGCCCGCAACCTTGCGCAATGCGCATCGGTTC
>JBFGOX010000194.1:0-5868 GCA_041565015.1 Burkholderiaceae bacterium | reverse complement strand
GCCTTCCTTGTCGAACACCAGTTTCAGGAAGTCGAGCACGTTGCGCGCGTACAGTGCCGAGCTGTCGGCGGGTACCGTGGCCGGCAGGTTCGGCTGGCCGATGATGTGCACGTTGTGCTTGACCACCGTCTTGCCGGGTTCCGACAGCGCACAGTTGCCGCCCTGCTCGACCGCCATGTCGAGGATCACCGAGCCTGGCTTCATGCTCTTGACCATTTCTTCGTTGACCAGCACCGGCGCCTTGCGGCCGGGGATCAGCGCAGTGGTGATGACGATGTCGGCCTGCGCGATGCGCTTGGCCACCTCGGCCGCCTGCCGCTTCATCCACGCCTCGGGCATCGGCCGCGCGTAGCCGCCCACGCCTTGCGCAATCTCGCGTTCCTCGTCGGTCTCGTACGGCACGTCGATGAACTTGGCGCCGAGCGATTCGATCTGCTCCTTGACCGCCGGCCGGACATCGCTGGCCTCGACCACCGCACCGAGGCGCTTGGCGGTGGCAATTGCCTGCAGCCCGGCCACGCCGGCGCCGAGGATGACCATGCGGCATGCCTTGATGGTGCCGGCCGCCGTCATCATCATCGGCAGCAGGCGGCCGTAGGTGGTCGCGGTCAGCAGCACCGCCTTGTAGCCGGCGATGTTCGCCTGCGAACTGAGCACGTCCATGCTCTGCGCGCGTGTCGTTCGCGGAGCCGCCTCCAGCGCGAAAGCGGTGAGCCCGGCCGAATTCATCGCCGCGATGCCTTCGGCGTTGAACGGCTCGAGCATGCCGACCAGCGCCGCGCCCTTTTTCATCTGGCCAAGTTCTTCAGCCGTGGGCAGGCGCACCTTCAGCACCATCTCGGCGCCGAGCGCCTGCGCCGTTTGCGCGATTTGCGCGCCGGCGGCCGAGTACATCTCGTCGGTCTGGCTGGCGGCCAGCCCGGCGCCTGACTGGACAATCACCGTGTGCTTGCCGGCGACAAGTTTCTTGACCGTCTCCGCGGTCGCGGCAACGCGCGTCTCGCCTGGCCGCGTCTCGGCCGGTACTCCGATCTGCATGGAGCAGTCCCCCGCTTGGTTCTTTGTTGGTGCCGCCGTGCTCGACGGTCCGCTTGACTAGAATTTACGCCATTGTCCCGCCCGCCTCCACCCGCGCCACGCGCGCCTCGGCACAATGCGCAATCCTTGGAAACCGTCGGTCACCGTGGC
Source organism: Burkholderiaceae bacterium (assembly GCA_041565015.1). Taxonomy (GTDB): domain Bacteria; phylum Pseudomonadota; class Gammaproteobacteria; order Burkholderiales; family Burkholderiaceae_F; genus JADJWR01. The sequence continues at coordinate 4,680 of JBFGOX010000194.1, read as the reverse complement.
CGCGGTCATCGAACGTGAGCACCGCTTCCTGCTGGTCGAAGAAACGGTCGACGGCGGCGTTTGCCTGAACCAGCCGGCCGGCCATCTCGAACCGGGAGAAAGCCTGATCGAAGCCGTCGTGCGCGAGACGCGCGAAGAGACTGCGCACGCCTTCAGGCCGACGCAGCTGATCGGCGTGTACTTGTGGCGCGCCGAAGCGGATCACGGCGAGGCGGCCACCTACCTGCGCTTCGCGTTCGACGGCGAACTCGGTCCGCGCGACCCCGGGCGGGTGCTCGACCACGGCATCGTGCGCACACTGTGGCTGAGCCGCGAGGAGGTCGCTGCGCGCGCCGCGCAGCATCGCAGCCCGCTGGTGCAGCGCTGCATCGACGACTACGTGCGCGGCCAGCGGTATCCGCTGGAGTTCATTTATACGCACCCGAGCGCGCTTTTCGAGGTCGTGACGAAATGACCAAGCCGCGCGTGGTCGTGGGCCTGTCCGGCGGCGTCGACTCGTCGGTCGCCGCCCATCTGCTGAAGCAGCAGGGCTTCGAGGTCGTCGGCCTGTTCATGAAGAACTGGGAAGACGACGATGACGACGAATACTGCTCCAGCCGGCAGGACTGGCTCGACGCCGCCTCGGTGGCCGACGTGCTCGGCATCGATCTCGAGGCGGTGAATTTCGCCGCCGAGTACCGCGACCGCGTCTTCGCCAGCTTCCTCGCCGAGTATTCGGCCGGCCGCACGCCGAACCCGGACGTGCTGTGCAACGCCGAGATCAAGTTCAAGGCTTTCCTCGACCACGCCATGCGGCTCGGCGCCGAGCACATCGCCACCGGCCACTATGCGCGCGTGCGGCAGGTCGACCGTCGCTTTGAACTGCTGCGCGGCGTCGATACAGCCAAGGACCAGAGCTACTTCCTGCACCGACTGAACCAGGCGCAGCTTGCGCGGACGCTGTTTCCGGTCGGCGACCTGCGCAAGACCGAGGTGCGCCGCATCGCGCAGGAAATCGGCCTGCCGAACGCCGCCAAGCGCGATTCGACCGGCATCTGCTTCATCGGCGAGCGGCCGTTCCGCGCCTTTCTGAACCGCTACCTGCCGATGAAGCCCGGGCCCATCCGCACGCCCGACGGCAAGGTGGTCGGCGAGCACGTCGGGCTCGCCTTCTACACGCTCGGCCAGCGCAGGGGCATCGGCGTCGGCGGCACGCGCGACAGCACGGGCGAGCCGTGGTTCGTCGCGCGCAAGGACATGGCGGCCAACACGCTGTGGATCGTGCAGGGCCACGATCACCCGTGGCTGCTGTCGACCGAACTCGTCGCCGCCGACGCGGCGTGGGTTTCGGGCACGCCGCCGGCGGCCGGCATGCACATGACGGCCAAGACGCGCTACCGCCAGGCCGACGCGCCGTGCGCGGTGACCGCGATCGGCGGCGAGCGCTTCACGCTGTCGTTCGACGCGCCGCAGTGGGCGGTGACGCCGGGACAGTCCGCCGTGCTGTACGAAGGCGACCGCTGCCTCGGCGGCGGGGTGATCGAACGCGCGCCTGCCGCCGCGCTGCAGGCCGTCAGCGAGCGCGGCGTGGCCTGAAGCCACGATCAGGGCATCACCTCGCAGAACTCGTAGACCTCGGCATTCAGAAGCCGGTCGCGCACCGGCACCGTGGCGCGGCCGAACCAGGCGCGCGGGTCACGACGTTCGATCTGGTCGCCCATGAAACGGATCAGGTCGCACACCGGCTCGACCACCCGCGTGCGCCAGTTCTCGTCGTTCTTCACGTAGGCGAGATACATGTTCTTCATGCAATTGCCGCGGCAGTAGTGGTAAGCGCTGCAGTCGCGGCAAGGCATGTTCGGATGCGGTTGCAGCGGACTTTTCCGCACCCAGTTGGCCGCCACGTCACCCTGCAGCAGGTCATCGTCGTACAGCATGTCGGGGCACGGGTAGATCCTGCCGTCGGGCATCACGTTCAGCAGGTTGGTCGACACGCGGCACTGCGTCTGGCCGGCGCACAGTTCGTTGATCCGCTGCGGCGCGATCTTGTTGCGCACCGCGCCCATCAGCGGCACCACCGGAAACAAGTTGTCGGTGGACGAGAAGAACCGCTCGGCCAGCTGCGCCAGCACCGCCTTCTTGCGCACCACCGACGCTGCGTCGTGCGCCTGATCGTCCTGCGCGAACTGGAAGTAGACAAAGTCGAAGACCTGCAGTAGTTCCTCAAAATCCTGCAGCGTCGTGTCGCCGCTCCACCAGGTCATGCGCGCGGTCATCACCGCGTGGCTGCGCTTGCCGCGGATCGCCCGCACGTTGTTGATCACCCGCTTCCAGGTGCCCCTGCCCCGGTAGCCGTCGGTGACCGACTCGCCGCCATCGACCGAGACCATCATGTTCGACAGCCGCGCCAGCACCTTGTCGGGAAGCCGGCCGAGCAGCGTGCCGTTGGTCTGGATGTTGAAGCGGATCAGCGGGAACCGCTGCATCAGCTCGAGCGCGAACTTCGGGTTCATCGCCGGCTCGCCGCCATACAGCGTGATGTAGATCTCCTTGTCGGCCAGATGCGTGTCGACGAAGTCGCCGAGCTGTTTGGCCGTGTACGTGGCGCGCTTCTGCGAGCCGAGCACGTCGCCGACGCCGAGGCTGCAGTAGCTGCAGCTGAGATTGCATTGCAACGTGGTCAGCAACTGCAGTTCGACGCGGTTGCCGACGAAGACGGGTTCTGCCGCGGCGGCGACGGGGGCGGGAAGCATGACGTGAGGCGCTCCTACGGTCGGCGTGCCCGCAGGCGAAGGCACGCATCGCAACGCGCGCGATTGTGTGCGCGTCGCCGGGACTCGCCATGATTCACATCAACCGCCACTCCGTCCCGGCCACGCGAAGCTCCGCCCTCGCGCCGGGCGAAGGGCACCGCAGTCGGTGATTCCTCCCCTGCCTTCGCCCACAGGCCACTACGACCCGGATGACGTCGCCGCGCACGGCAGAACCGCCGCGCGTGCCGCAGCGAGCCCGTCGATGCGATCGCGTACCGCGATGGGGCGAGTCCCGGCGGGGGAATGAATGGCCCGGCACGGGTTCTTAAACTGCGGGCTTCTTCCGATTAATGACCGAAAGGGCACTGCCCTGACACGCATGCACCCGATCACGCTTCGAGTCGGCTTCCTGGCCAGTATCGCCTTGCTTGGCTGCAGTGGCTCGGCGGGCGATGCCGCGCCGGCGGCCGCCCCAGCACCACCGAGCGGCGCGCCAACATTGACCCGCACGGTACTGCTGGCCGGTTTGGCCAACCCCTGGGACCTCGCCTTCACGCCGGACGGCGCCATGCTGTACACGGAACGCGGGCGTGGCCTTTCGGTGCGGCGCGCAGACGGCAGCACGGCGCTGCTGTTCCGCCCGAACGATTTCATTGCCGAAGGGCAGTCAGGCTTCAGCGGCGTGGCAGTCGACCCGGACTTCACCGCCAACCGCCGCATCTACGTCTTCATGGCGTCGAATGCCGGCGGTACGCGCGACAACCGCGTGGTCCGTCTGGTCGTCGACGCCGGCTACACGGCGGTCACCGATCGCACCGACATCGTCACCGGCATCACGTACAAGGCCGCCGCCGCGCCCGGTGCGCCCGGGGGCGCCGGTGCCCACAACGGCGGCCGGATCCGCTTCGGTCCCGACGGCTTGCTCTACATCACGACCGGCGACACGCACCACCCGGCCGTGCCGCAAGGTCCGACCGCGCTCGGCGGCAAGGTGCTGAGGGTGCGCAGCGACGGCAGCGCCGCGCCCGGCAACGCCGCGCCTGCCAGCTTCGACCCACGCATCTACGCCTACGGCTTTCGCAATCCGCAGGGCATCACCTTCCGGCCTGCGGGCGCCGCAAATGCGGGGCAGCCCTACATCTCGGAGCACGGCCCAGGCCATAGCGACGAGGTCACGGCGCTGGCCGCCGGCGGCAACGGCGGCTGGGACCCCGGCTGCCGCAACGAGCCTGAGCGCTACTGCGGCTACGGCTCGAACCAGGCCGACGGCTCGCCGACGCCGATGACCGATCTCGCCAAGTTCCCCGCTGCGCTGCGGCCGCTGTGGACCAACAACGGCCGCTCGCAGGGGATGTCCGGTTCGGTATTTGTTAGCGGCGCGCAGTGGCGCGACTGGAACGGCGCGCTCGCCGTCGCCTTCCTCGCCGGGCGGCGGCTGGAGATCCTGCGGCTGCGCGAAGACGGCTCGGTGGCTTCGACCTCAGCCCTGTTCGAAACGCTCAATGCACGGCTGCGCGCCGTGGTGCTCGGCCCCGACGGTGCGCTTTATCTGAGCACCGACAACAAGTCAGGCGGCGACGAGATCTGGCGGGTGACGGCGCAGTAGGCCTCGATCAGCGGCTGCAGTGAAGGAGCGCCGTCAGACTGCGAGCGCCGGGCGCTTCTTCGCATGCTTGCGGCGCCGGCACCAGCGCAGCAGCCAGATCGGCTGCATGAAGATCGCGGCGTACGTCACCCCGAAGGCGACGTAAAGGCCGAACAGCGCGTGTTCCGGCGCTCCTGCCCGCCAGGCGACCATGCCGATGGCGCCGAGCAGCACGTTGACGGCCAGCAGCAGCGTCAGGCTGGCCGGCGGCGAAAAACCGCAGAGCTGCAGCAGATGGTGGATGTGCGCGCGGTCCGCCTTCACCGGAGAGCGCCCGCGCAGCAGTCGGCGAACAGTGACCGT
>JBFGOX010000193.1:0-5895 GCA_041565015.1 Burkholderiaceae bacterium | reverse complement strand
GTCCAGAACGCGAAGGAGAGCTCGCGGGCGGGCGGATCGAGATTCAGCTCGAGGAGCGTCGGACAGCAGCCGAGCGCCGCCAGGTTCAGGTAGGCGCCCGAGAGTCCCGGCACCTCGGTGCGGCCCCGGTACAACGTCTCGCCGAGCCGTCCCAGGGGAGGCGAGATCACGGGCGAGAAGCGCAGGCCGAGCACATGGTCGAGCGGCTGCAGCCGTTGATGCCGCAGCAGCAGACCTTCTCGGCCGGGATCGCGACGTGGAACGAAAGCGACAGTCCGCAGGAACTGCTGGCCGCCGCCGACCGTGCGCTGCAGCAGGCCAAGCGCGGCGGCCGCAACCGTATCGTCGTCTCCGGGCGCGAGCCGCAGATTTCGCTGCCGCTGCGACTGGTCACCTGAGGCGTGGCGACGCGCGCGTGGCCGATGAGCGAGCGCCCAATCGAATGAGCACGGGCCCGCGAATACTGGTCGTCGAGGACGAGCCGGCCATTGCCGACACCGTCGTGTATGCGCTGTCGACCGACGGCTTTTCGCCGCACTGGGCCGGCAGCGGCGAGGCGGCGCTGGCGGCGGCGCAAGCCGGACCGTTCGCGCTGGCAATCATCGACATTGGCTTGCCGGACATCAACGGCCTCGACCTGTTCCGGCAGCTCGCCGCGGCACATCGCGACCTGCCGGTGATCTTTCTGACCGCGCGCTCGGGCGAGATCGACCGCGTGGTCGGACTCGAACTCGGCGCCGACGATTACGTGGGCAAGCCGTTCTCGCCGCGCGAACTGGTCGCGCGCGTGCGCACGGTGCTGCGCCGGGCGCAGCGTCCGGCCGTGTCGCCGGCGTCGTCGGCGACGGGTTTTTCCGTCGACGACGAACGCAAGCTGATCCGCTTCAACGGTACCGCGCTCGACCTGTCCAGGATCGAGTACCGGCTGCTGAAGGTGCTGGTCGAGCGGCCCGGTCGCGTGTTTTCGCGCGACGAGCTGATGGCGCGCGCCTGGGACGATCCCGGCGCCGCGTTCGATCGGACCGTCGACGCGCACGTCAAGACGCTGCGCGCCAAACTGCGCGCCGTCGCGCCCGACGAAGATCCGATCGTCACGCACCGGGGGATGGGGTATTCGCTGCGGGAAGGGCAGTGACGATCTTCGGCCGCGTTGCGTCCGAACGCCGGTGACGGATGGTGGCCGCTGCCGCGGCCTATGATCACCGACGCTCTCGGCGCGCAGCGCCCCAATCGAAAGTCGTCATTCATCATGGCGCGTCCATGAGCCGCCGCTCCCGGGTTTTCCTCGGCATCTTCATCGTCTATCTGGCGGCGGTCGGCCTGCTGCTGTACCGCGTGGCGGCCGATCTCGACCCGCGCTACCGCGAATCGGCCGAGGAGTCGCTGGTCGACACCGCGCAGCTGCTCGCCACGCTGCTCGAGCGGCGCACCTTCAGCGGCGTGATCCCGACCGACGAACTCGAGCGCACGCTGGCGCACCTGGCCGAGCGGCCCGTGTACGCGCGCATCTTCGAGGTCGAGAAAACGCGGGTGAACCTGCATGTGTACGTCACCGACCGCAATGGCATCGTGCTGTTCGATTCGCGCGGCCGCGACGTCGGCAAGAACTACCTCGACTGGCGTGACGTGCGGCTGACGCTGGCCGGCGCCTATGGCGCGCGCACGACGCTGGCCGACGATGACGACACCCACTCGGCCGTGATGTACGTCGGGGCGGCGATCCGCGAGCGCGGACCGGGTGTGGACGTCGATGCCGGGCAGGACATCGTCGGCATGGTCAGCGTCGGCAAGCCGATCGAATCGATTGCGCCGTTCATCGCCAACGCGCGCGCCAAGCTGATCCAGGTCGGATTGATTTCGGGCGGTGCGTTCGTGGCGCTGCTGGCCTTTGCCGTGGTCTGGCTGGTGCGGCCGTTCGGCCTGATCGGCGACCTCTGGCGGGCGCTGCGTCAGCGCGGCGCTGGCTCGCTGGTCGCGCGCCTTCGCCTGCTGGCGCACGCACTGCGCGTGTCGGCTTCCGAGGCGCGCGATGCACTGGCCGGCCGCAGCTATGCCGAGCAGTACGTGCAGACGCTGACGCACGAGATCAAGAGCCCGCTGGCAGCGATCCGCGGCGCAGCCGAACTGCTGCGCGAACCGATGTCGGAGAAGGCAAGGGCGCGTTTCGCCGGCAACATCGTCGAGCAGGTCGCGCGGGCGCAGGATCTGGTCGACCGGATGCTGGAGCTTGCCGATCTCGAGCGACGCGGCAGCCTCGAGCGGGTCGAACTGGTGTCGCTGGCGCAGGTGGTGCGGCTGGTGGTCGCCGAGGCCACGCCGGTGGCGGCGCGCAAGCACATGCGCTTCGAGGTCGACGTGGCCGAAACGCTGCTGGCCAGCGGCGATGCATTCCTGCTGCAGCGGGCGATCTCCAATCTCGTGCGCAACGCGATCGACTTCGCGCCCGAGCACTCGACGGTCGAAATTGGCGCCCGTGAGACCGGCAGGCAGATCGAGCTGACCGTGCACGACTACGGACCGGGCCTGCCGCCGTTCGCGCAGCGGCGCGTGTTCGAGAAGTTCTTCTCGACGACGCGTCCTGACAGCGGCAAGAAAGGCACCGGGCTCGGGCTCGCGTTCGTGCGCGAGGTGGCCGCCCTGCATGGCGGCGCTGCGCGACTGGCCAATCATCCGGAGGGCGGTGCGGTGGCCACGCTGCAGGTGCCGCGCGCCTCGGCGGCGTAAGCCACTCGCGGGCAGGCGTCCGCGGCCTTCATCGTTTCTTCACACCACCTTCCGTTGCGCTTCGCACTGCGCTCAACCGCGAGCCGCACAGTGCGAACCGACAGCCGCCAGCGTGGCGGCCCGCAGCGAAGGAGAAGAAACGATGTCGACCGCTGTCGTTGTGCTCGAAGGCGCCCGCCGGGCCGCGCTGTACGCGGCGCTCCTGTTCACCTTCGATGCCGGACCGGCCGCCGCGCAGGCGGGCGCCCACAACGCGTCGACGGCGACGGCGCCGCCGATGTCCGCGACCGCAGCCAGTGGCAACGGCGCCCTCGCCCCCGGCCCTGGCACTCGAGGGTTGGCTCCAGCGGCGGCGCGGCGTCTTTCGCCGCTGGCGATCGACGGTTCGATCGCCGATTCCGGACTGACTCTCGCCGCGCATCACGTCGACGTGCACGTCGTCGGGTCGACGGCTGTGGTGCGCACGCGGCTGACGCTGCGCAACGACAACGCCGAGGCGGTCTCGGCTCACTATGTAATGCCTTATCCGGCGCGCGTGGCGCGCGGCGACGCCTGGGATCTGACCGCGGCCGAGGTCGATGCGCTGTGCGATGAAGACGACCTGTCGCCGGTCGCTGCCGAGTACGCCGAGGCCGCCAGGGCGCCGCAGCGGCTGGTCAGGCGCAACGACGTGGTCGTCGTGGCGGCCGGTGAGCAAGTCGCGCTCGAGGTCGAGCGTGAAGTCGCGGTGGCAAGTGTCGGCGCGGTGCGCCGGCTTTCGCTGCCGCTGCCCGTCGATCGCGAGGCGCCCTGGGTGCCGCGCTTCTCGGCCGACGTCTTCGTCGAGGCCGACCGGACGATCCGGCGACTGTCATCACCGACGCACGACGCGCTGGTCGACGGCATCGGCAAACGGGCGGCGCTGCTGTCGATCGACGGCTTCGTCTACCGGCAGGCGCAACTGACGGTCGAGTTCGAACTCGATGCGCCGGCGCGCGGCGCGCCGGTACTGGCGCTCGATCGCGCGCCGTCGGCTTCCGTTCGCTGAGACGCCGATGAGCCGATTGCGCATCCTCATCGCAGCACTGGCGCTGGCCGCACTGCTGCCGGCGGCGATCGCGCAGCTGCCGCCGTCGCGCAGCCTGGCGCCGTATTTCGTCGTCGAGGGCGGCCAGGCTGGCGTCGAGACGCTGCCGTTGAAGCGCACCGAAGTCGAGGCCAGCATCGCCGGCGTCATCGCCGACGTGCGCGTCACGCAGGTCTATCGCAACGAAGGCGCGGTGCCGATCGATGCGCGCTACGTCTTTCCGGCCTCGACGCGGGCAGCCGTCTATGCGCTGCGGCTGCGTGTCGGCGAACGCGCGGTCGACGCCAGGATCCGCGAGAAGCAGCAGGCGCGGCGCGAGTTCGACCAGGCCAGGCGCGAGGGCAAGAGTGCTTCGCTGCTCGAACAGCACCGTCCCAACGTGATGCAGATGGCGATCGCCAACGTCATGCCGGGCGACGAGATCGCGGTCGACCTGCGCTACACGGAAACGATCGTGCCGACCGACGGCGTCTACCGCTTCGTGTTCCCGACCGTGGTCGGCCCCCGCTACAACGGCGGCGCGGCGGCCGACGGCTCGGCAAGCGAAAGCCACAAGGCCGAGGCCTGGATCGCGCAGCCGACGCTGCGCGAGGGCAGGCAGTCGAATGCGTCGTTTGCGCTCAGCGCGACGATCAGGTCGCCGCTGCCGATCGCCTCGGTGGTCTCGCCCTCGCATGAACTCAACGTCAGCGGCAGCGGCTTGCGCGAGGCTCGCGTGGCGCTCGCGCCTGAAGTCGGCCAGGCCAATCGCGACGTGGTCATCGACTACGTGCTCGCGGGCAGCGCGATCGACGCCGGCCTGATCGTTCACGAGGGCATCGACGAGAACTACTTCCTGCTGCTGGCGCAGCCGCCGGCGCGCGTGCAAGCAGCCCAGATCGTGCCGCGCGAGTACGTGTTCATCGTCGACGTCTCCGGTTCGATGCACGGCTTTCCGCTGGCCACCGCCAAGACGCTGTTGCGCGAACTGATCGCGCGGCTGCGCCCGTCCGACACCTTCAACGTCATTCCGTTCGCCGGCGGCCATTCGCAGCTGCATCGTGTCTCGGTGCCGGCCACCGAAGAGAACGTGGCGCGCGCGATCGGCTTCATCGACGGCCAGAAGGGCGGCGGCGGCACCGAACTGCTGCCGGCGCTGCGCACGGCACTGGGCATGGCCGCCGACGAAGGCCGCGCGGGCATCTTTGTCATCGTCACCGACGGGTACGTGACGATCGAGAAGGAGGCGTTCGAACTGGTTCGCAGCAACCTCGGGCGCGCGAACCTGTTCGCGTTCGGCATCGGTTCCTCGGTCAATCGCTTCCTGATCGAGGGACTCGCTCGCGCGGGCCAGGGCGAACCGTTCTTTGTCCTCAATGCGCAGCAGGCCGAACGCGAGGCGGCACGGTTGCGCACGATGATCGAGCGGCCGGTGCTTGCCCGCGTCCGCGTCAAGTTCGACGGTTTCGACGCCTACGACCTCGACGCGCCGCAGGTTCCGGACCTGTTCGCGCAGCGGCCGATTCTCGTCAGCGGCAAGTACCGAGGAAGGACAACGGGCCGCATCGAGGTCGAGGGCCTCGCCGCCGGCGGCGCGGTGACGATTCCGATCGACGTCGAACGCGCTGCGGTTCGCGACGAGACGCCCGCGCTGCGCTACCTATGGGCGCGCAGCCGCATTGCGCAGCTGGGCGACTTCAACAAGCTCGGCCGCGACGACGCGGCCGTAGGGGCGATCACGCAGCTCGGCCTGACGCACAACCTGCTGACCGACTTTACGTCGTTCATCGCGGTGGACCACGTGGTGCGCAATCCGGGCGGCAATACGACTGCGGTCGATCAGCCGCTGCCACTGCCGCAAGGCGTCAGCAACCTCGCCGTCGGCCAGGTGCCGAGCACGCCGGAGCCGGAGTTCGCGCTGCTGGCCGCATTGGCCGGCGGGCTCATGTGGTGGCAGCGGCGCAGGCGAGGGCTTCGCCATGGCTGAGGCGCACGTGCTGAACTCGCGCATCGGCCGCGTGATGCCAAACGCGGTCTTCGGCGAGCGAGTCGCCCTGTCATTCGGCGAGCCTGCGGACCCGGTGCCCGGACCGCGCTGGCGGCAACGCACGGCTGCGCCGCTGCCG
>JBFGOX010000192.1:0-5910 GCA_041565015.1 Burkholderiaceae bacterium | reverse complement strand
CTTGATCATCAGTTCGACCAGGGTGCCGGCCTCCGGGGCGAGGATGCGCGCCGCGCCGGTGTCGAGCGCAAGGAAACCCTCGACGCGCTCGCGCCGTGTGTATTCGCCGAAGAACAGGAAACCGATGATCAGGGCGGCGAAGGCCAGTGCCAGCAGCGTGAACACCCAGGTGGGTACCGGACGCGCGACCGACACCTCGCCCAGCAACTTCTCGCGTTGGGCATCGATCGCTTCCTGCCGGAACAGCTTGCGCATCTAGGATTCGTTATCGCGCGCGAATTGCAGCGGCGCGATTATGCGCGATGAAGCCCGGCAACGCGACTGCCGCCCGCCGGCAACGCCAGGATCCGCGGCCGCTTCAAGCCCGCACGTGAACGCGCGCGGCGCCGGCCTTCAGTTCGCCGATGACGCGTGCCTCGGCGAAACCTTCGTCGCGAAAGACCTGCAGCACGCTGCCCGCGTCGTCCGGGCTGCAAGCCACAAGCAGTCCGCCGCTGGTCTGCGGGTCGGTCAGCAGGGCCTTGTCGACGGGATTGCCCGCCAGCTCGATATCGTTGCCGTAACCGGCCCAGTTGCGGCTCGACGCGCCGGTCATGAAGCCCTGCTCGGCGAGCGAGCGGGCTTCGGCCAGAAGCGGGACTTCCTGCATGCGGATCTCGGCAGCAAGCCGGGCACCGCGGCAGATTTCGAGCAGATGGCCGAGCAGGCCGAAGCCGGTGACATCGGTCAACGCATGCACGCCGTCGAGTTCAGACAGCCGCGCGCCGGGCGTGTTCAGTTGGGTGGTGCTGGCGATCATCTGCGCGTAGCCGTCGGCGGACAGCCGGTCTTTCTTCAGCGCCGCCGAATACACGCCGACGCCGAGCGGCTTTCCGAGCACGAGCAGATCGCCGGCGCGCGCGGCACTGTTGCGCTTGATGCGGTCCGGATGCGCCAGGCCCATCGCGACCAGGCCGTAGATCGGCTCGACCGAGTCGATCGTGTGGCCGCCGGCAATCGGGATGCCGGCAGCGGCACAGACGGACTCGCCGCCTTCGATGATGCGGCGGATCACCTCCAGCGGCAGCTTGTCGATCGGCATGGCGACCAGGGCCAGCGCCATGATCGGCGTGCCGCCCATCGCATAGACGTCGGAAATCGCGTTGGTGGCGGCGATGCGGCCGAAGTCGTACGGATCGTCGACGATCGGCATGAAGAAGTCGGTCGTCGCAATCAGCGCCTGCTGATCGTTCAGGCGGTACACGGCAGCGTCGTCAGCGGTCTCGATGCCGACCATCAGTGCCTGCGGGATCACGCCGCCGGCACCGCCTTTCAGGATCTCGCTCAGCACGCCTGGGGCGATCTTGCAACCGCAGCCACCGCCATGCGAGAAGGATGTCAGGCGCAGTTTGGGCGCGTCTGGTGCATTCATCGCGAACTCCTTCGTGAAGCGTTCAGGCAATTATCCACAAGCCGCAGCAGTCGCGAGCGCTCCCGCTCGGGTGCGAACAGCGGCGCGCGCTTTTCACATCGCGACTGCAGCTGGCGGAGGAAACGCGGCTGGTGCGCCGCCCGCACGATGAGCGCGCCGGCGGCTTCGACATCGTTTTCGGTGAACAGCCCCGGATAGTCCTCGCCAAGCAGCCCCGCATTGCCGTCGATGCCGCTGGCGATGACGGCCGTGTGAGATCGGATGGCCTCGATCACGGCCTGGGCGCCGCCTTCCATATTCGAGGGATGCAGCAGCAGATGACTGGTGCGCATGACCTGTCGCGCCCGCGACCGGGTCAGTCCGCCGAGCCACTGATAGCGTGGATCAGCCGCGGACACCCGTGCGGCCTCGCTTCCCAGTGCGGCGTCCAGCGGCGCGCCGACGTGGCGGATGCGCACGGGCAGATCGGCCGGCAGCTTGCGCAGCAGCGTCCAGACGAGCTGCGGGTTCTTTTCATTGCGCAAGTGGCCGACGACGGCAATCGTCAGGCGCCGCTGCGGGCAGCGCCCCGGCGACAACTGGCGGGCCGACTGCAGGATCACGTGCGCCTTGTGCCGCACGTCCCGCGGCAGCCGCCGCGGCCCGAGTTCGTTGAGCACGACCAGCGCCGAGGCGAGCTGCAATGAGCGGCGCGCCTCGCGCTCGGTAGCCAGGTCGCGATACAGATCGGTGCCGGTCAGCACGACGATCAGCGGACGGTCCGGGTGCGAAGCGGCGAATTTCTGGATCGATTCGGCCGAGCGCCGCGCGTGCAGCGCGATCATCAGGTCGGCAGTCCCGCCCGCCCAAGACTGTTCGACGCCGACGCGGTAAGCGGGCGAAAGATGGCGGGTCCAGCGCGCCGCTGTGTGCCAGTTACCATTGTTGGAGGCGGCAAGGTACGGCGTGATGATCGTGACCTGTGGCCTTTTGATCAGATTCATTTCTTGTTTCGGAACCGACGGCCCGAATATCGTGCGAACGCTCGACAAAGCCGCGCTTCGCGAAGGCTTGCGCTCTGCGCACGAGTATACGAAGGCGCTGCTGGCCGACTTGTCGGACGCGCAGCTGCACGTGCCGCAGCTGCCGATTGTCAATCCGTTCCTGTGGGAGTTCGGTCACGTCGGCTGGTTCGCGGAGAATTTCTGCCTGCGCTGGCAGGGCGCAGGTCGGCCGCGGCGGCCTTCGATGCTGGCCGATGCCGACCGCTGGTACGACTCCAGCAACGTCGCCCACGACACGCGCTGGTCGCTCGATCTGCCCGACCGGGGCGGGACCGAGCGGTACGTGCAGCGCGTGCTCGACGCGATCCTGACGGCGCTGGCGCAGGCCGACGATCGCGACCGGGACCTGTACCTGTTCCGGCTGGCGCTGTACCACGAGGACATGCACGCCGAGGCCTTCAGCTACATGCGGCATACGCTCGGCATGCCGGCGCCGGCGCCGCTGAAGTCTGCCGGCCCGCCGGCCTGCGATCTTCACGCCGCGGACGTGGTGCTGCCGGCCGCGACGTTCGAACTCGGCATGCGCGACGCCGCCGGCTTCGTGTTCGACAACGAGAAGCGGGTGCACGACGTGCGCATCGCGCCCTTTGCAGTGTCCCGCCGGCTGGTCAGCAACGGCGAGTTTGGCGCCTTCATCGACGATGGCGGTTACCGACGCGATGAGTTCTGGAGCGCCGAAGCGCGCGCCTGGCGCGATGAAACCGGACGCCGGCATCCGCGCGACTGGCAAGGCGACGGCGGCGGCTGGGCCGAGCGCTGCTTCGATGTCTGGCGGCCACTGGCGCAAGACGCGCCGGTGCGACATGTGACCGCGCACGAGGCCGAGGCCTACTGCCGCTGGTCCGCGCGGCGCCTGCCGACGGAGGCCGAGTGGGAATATGCGGCCGTCAGCGGCGCCATCGGGCCGCGCGGGCTGTGGGAGTGGACCTCGTCGACTTTCGCGCCTTACCCGGGTTTTTCCGCCGATGCGTATGCGGATTACTCGGCGCCGTGGTTCGGCACCCACCGCGTGCTGCGTGGCGCGAGCTTCGCCACGCCGGCGCGGCTGCATCACCCGCGCTTCAGAAACTTCTTCCTGCCGGAACGCGACGACATCTTCGCCGGCTTCCGCACCTGCGCGCTGGAATGAGGGATCGGCGATCCAGCGCCGCGAAGCGAGTGCAGTTCGATTCGGCCGCGGTCGGCTGTCTTTCGGGCCGGGGCGTCAGCTGTCGGTGACGGCGGCAAGTCCGAAGGCGACCGAGCGGAAACCGCAGTCGACGTAGATGATTTCGCCGGTCATGCCGGAAGCCAGATCGGACAGCACGAAAGCGGCGACGTTGCCGACTTCCTCGATCGTCACGTTCCGGCGCAGCGGCGCATTGGCCTCGTTATAAGAAAGCATCCGCGAAAAGCCCTTGATGCCGCTGGCGGCCAGCGTCTTGATCGGGCCGGCCGAGATGCCGTTGACGCGGATATTGCGCGGGCCCAGGTCGTTGGCCAGATAACGCACCGAAGCTTCGAGCGAAGCCTTGGCCAGACCCATCGTGTTGTAGTGCGGCACGACGCGGTCGGCGCCGAGGTAGGTCAGCGTCAGCAGCGAGGCAGCCCGCCCTTCGAGCAGCGGCAATGCCGCCTTGGCCAGCGCCGGGAAGCTGTAGGCGGAGATTTCGTGCGCGATGCGGAAGTTCTCGCGGCTCAGGCCGTCGAGAAACTCGCCGGCGATCGCCTCGCGCGGCGCGAAGCCGATCGAATGAACGAGGCCGTCGAGTCCGTCCCAGCGCTCGCGCAGTCCGTCGATGGCGCCGCTGATTTGCGCGTCCTCGCCGACGTCACAGGGCAGCACGATGTCGGAACCGAATTCGGCGGCGAACTCGACCACCCGATCGCGGAAGCGGTCGCCGACATAGGTGAAGGCCAGTTGTGCCCCTTCGCGAAAACAGGCCTGGGCAATTCCATAGGCGATCGAGCGGTTTGACAGCAGGCCCGTGATCAGGATGCGCTTGCCGGTGAGTAAGGCCATTGTCGGGGACGGAATGTTGAGCCGGCCCGCAGCGTAGCCGAAAGCGCCTCAGCGCTTGCGCGATGCGGAAGCCTGCGAACTGGCGGTGCGGGTCAGTGCCGGCCCGGGGGCGCGCGCGGCCGATTTGGCAGCGACTGCAAGGTTCAGCCGCTGGCCGGCGAACAACTGGCGGCTGCGCAGGTTGTTCATCTCGACGATGTCGTCCATGCGCAGGCCGTAGCGTCGAGCGATGCCGCTGAGCGTGTCGCCGCGCCGCACCCGGTAGGTGATCAGCCGCTGCGCCGGCCGCTCGGGCACCAGCGAGACCGCGGCGGCCAGCTTGTCGGGCGCAATGTCGGCGGCCATGGTTTCGTCGCGCGGGATCAGGATCGTCGAGCCGGCGGCCAGCTTGTGGCGCTTCGGGATGCGGTTGGCTTCGCGCAAATGTTCGGCGCTGACGCCAACGCGTTCGGCGATGTTCTCCAGCGTTTCGGTGCTGCGGACGGTATAGGTGGTCCAGCTGGCCAGTGGCTGGCCGGTCGACTCGAAAGCCGCCAGGTTGGCGAGGAAGACCTCGGCGCGATCGGCCGGCAGCAACAGGTTCGCATTGCCGGCGCCGACGATGACCGGCCGGTTGAAGGAAGGATTCAGCGCGCGGAATTCCTCGACCGGCATCTCGGCCAGGCGCGCGGCCGTTTCGATGTCGAAGTCGCGAGTCTTGCGCAGCACCGCGAAGTACGGCTCGTTACTGATGGCCGGCAGTTCGACGCCGTGCGCCTGCGGGTCGCGGACGATGTTCTTGATCGCCTGCAGCTTCGGCACATAGCCCTGCGTTTCGCGCGGCAAGGACAGGCGCGAGTATTCGGTCGATTGCTTGCGTGCTTTTGCCCGCGCCACCGCGCGTCCGACACAGCCTTCACCGCAGTTGTAGGCTGCCAGCGCCAGGTGCCAGTCGCCGAACTCGTCGTAAAGTTTCTGCAGGTAGTCGAGCGCGGCACGGGTCGATTCGAGCACGTCCCGGCGCTCGTCGCGCCACAGGTTCTGCTGCAACTGGTAGATCTTCGCCGTCGAGGGGATGAACTGCCACAGGCCCGCGGCCTTGGCATGCGACTCGGCCTCCGGCTGCATCGCGCTTTCGACGAACGGCAGCAACGCCAGTTCGGTGGGCATGCCGCGGCGCTCGATTTCCTCGACGATGTGGAACAGATAAAGGTTGGCCCGGCCCGCCATGCGGCCGATGTAGTCGGGCTGGGCTGCATACCAGCGCGTGCTCTTCGTCGCGGCGCGCGTGTCCAGATCGGACATCGCAAAGCCGCGGCGAATACGCTGCCACAGGTCGATGTTCGGATCCGAAGTCGGCATTGGCTGCAGCCGCGCCGAGTCGGCCGGATGCTTCGAGGCCAGCTTCTTCAGAAGCGTGCCGAGCGGATCCGGCGGCGTGGCGCTGCTCGTCGCGGCCGCCGCGCCAGCCAGCG
>JBFGOX010000191.1:0-5933 GCA_041565015.1 Burkholderiaceae bacterium | reverse complement strand
GTCGGCGCACAGGTCGTCGGACCGAACGCCGACGCGATGCTGCGCCTGGATCGGCCTGCGCTTGACTGGGTTGCGCTGGCCAGAGGACAGGGCGTGGCCGGCGCCCGCGTGCAGACTGCGGACGCGCTGATTCGGGAACTGCGCAACGGCCTTGCCGGCGGCGGGCCGTATCTGATCGAAGTGGTGTTCTGACCCCTGTGTGAACTGCGGGTCGTGGGTGCGGAGGCATTCGACCCGTGCCAATCAGCGACGACGCGCGCATCGCGTGACGTCGCTTTGAGGGATCCGGCCTCCGTCGGTGTTGCCTGGCACGCGCGCCGGCGGCGGCGCGCTCGTTGAACTCTCTTCTCGCCGTGGGCTCGTCGGCCGCGCGCCATGGCTTTGTTACCCTGCGAAAGACGGCGAACCGGCATCAACGAGCCGGCGCCTTCGCTGCCGCCACAGTGCCGGACCTCGGTCGCCTTCTGGCCGCGGTTATGCTGCGACCCTTTCGTGCGAGCGATCTGTCGGGCCGATGACGGCCATCGTCGGCGCGCCCGTCGCCAACCCCGCTGAAGATTGAATGAATACGCATCCATCGAATCGAGTTCAAGGCAAATCGGTCATTCTTGTCTCCCTGCTGCTGATCGTCATCGCCGCGCTGGCCGGTGGTGGTTTCTACCTGAAGCCGCGCTTCGAATCCGAGCCACCGCAGATCACTGTGTTGCCCGAGGTCGACGCGCTGGGCGTCGCGCCGCTGCAGATCCAGGTCAACGACAAGGGCACCGGCCTGAAATCGTTCACCGCTACGCTGTCGCAAGGCGGGACCGAGCACAGCCTCGCCGCTGAGCAGTTCGGGCAGCCGATGTCCGAGAAGAAGATCACCGTGGCGCTGGCGAAAGTGCCGGGCCTGAAGGAAGGCGCCGCCGTGCTGCGCGTCGCCGCACGTGATGCGGCGCTGTTCAGCGGCAACGAGGCCGTGTTGGAGCGGAACGTCACGATCGACACCACGCCGCCCACGCTCGAACTCATCGCCGATGACCGTTACGTCAATTTCGGCGGCGTCGGCGTGATCGTCTACAAGGCCTCCGCCGATACGGCGAGCAGCGGCGTGAAGATCGGCGAGCATTTCTTTCCGGGCTTCCCCGGCCAGGTGAAGGATCGTCCGGACCATGTGCTGGCCTTTTTTGCGCACCCCTATGACGCGCCGGCGGACGCAAGGGCCACGCTGGTGGCCACCGACAGGGCCGGCAACACGCGCGAAATGCGGCTCGGCTACGAGCTGAAGAACGTCCGCTACAAGAAGAGCACGCTCGCGATCTCGGACAGCTTCCTGCAGAACAAGGTGGCGCCGCTCGTCACCGATGTGACCACGCGGCAGGGCCCAGCGAAGGACGTCTTCGTCGCCGTAAACCGGAAGCTGCGCAAGGAAAACGAGGACCGCATCACCGAAATCACCAAGAAGGCCACGCCTTCGCTGCTGTGGAAGGACGCATTCGCGCAGTTGAGCAACTCGAAGGTCGAGGCCAACTTCGCCGACCACCGCACGTACACCTACAACGGCGAACAGATCGACACCGCCTACCACCTCGGTTTCGACCTGTCGGTGACGAAGCATTATCCGGTCGAGGCCGCCAACAGCGGCACGGTCGTCTTCACTGGCGACCTCGGCATCTACGGCAACACCGTGATCGTCGACCATGGCCTTGGCCTGTTCACGTTGTACAGCCATCTGAGCGCGATAGACGCCAAGGCCGGCGACGCCGTCGCCAAGCGCCAGATCCTCGGCAAGACGGGCGAGACGGGGCTCGCTGCCGGCGACCACCTGCACTTCGGCGTCTATCTCGCCGGTGTCGCGGTGCTGCCGGTGGAGTGGTGGGACCAGAAGTGGATCGACGACAACATCACGCCGAAGCTCGACGGGCGCAGCGGTCAGGAGATTGCCGAGGCGCAGCAGCCGGCGACGAAGTCGCGCAAGGGCGGCGGGAAACGACGGCGCTGACTGCTTGCCGGCAGGCAGCGCCGCGTCAGAAGATGGACCGGCCGTTCGCGATCGGCACGTACCGACTCCAACCCGCTCTTAGCGAACTAGCAGTCGACGGATCGATCGACGTCGATATCGCGCCGATTGCGGGTTCGGCTGAAAGCAAGCAGTCCGCGGGGGCAACGTCGCGTCTAGCTCAGCGCCTTGCGGCCCAGTTTGCGCGCCTCGTTATCGTCCAGGACCGGCACGCTCTGGATGTTGATCGTGTCGTTCCACTTGAGCAACCACGCCTTCAGTTCATTAGGGTCGTTGGTCTCGACGATCGCGACGCCGGTGAACCCGATCAGATCGTGCCAACGCCCGATGACCTTGAGGCCGCCGAACTCGCTTGCAGCTTATGCTTCGCTCATTCCTGAGAAGATCTTCAGCGCTTCATGCCGCTTGTCGTCTTGCACCTTCCACGAAACCATGAATTTCATTTCGCCATAACCTCCTTCTTTTCTTGACCGCGCTCGCTGACGACGGCGCTGATTTGCAGTCTAGTCCGCGACGTGGAAGTGCATTAGCAACAGACGATTCGGACTTGGCTTGACCGGCAAGAAAACTGGGGCTGCCGTTGTCCGACTGCTTGCCCGCGGTTACGCAGTTCCCGCATCAGTCGCAAACGGATCCTTCAGTCCCGCCGGGCTCGGCATACGTCCCGCGTGACTGTTCGTTGCGGAATCGAACTCGCGCGATCGTCCCGAAGCTGAACTTGATGCGTCGGAAGGCTATCGGTCGCTGGAGCCGAATGATTGCATCGAATAGCGGACGGTCGGCTTGCCGCGAGTTGCCATGGATTGATGCAGACTGCCTCACCGGTACAAATGGCACGCGACGAATCGTCCTTTCGAAACCTCGCGCATTTCGGGCAGCGCTTCCCTGCACACGCTCATCGCCTGCGGACATCTGGTGTGAAATGCACAGCCTGGCGGCGGATTCAGCGCAGATGGAATCTCTCCCACGATGCGCGGCAAAGCAAACCGCGCCTTGGGATCCGGCACCGGAGAGGCGGCCCGAAGCATCTGCGTATAGGGATGCAAAGGTTCGTCGAATATCTGCGGGTTGGGTGCTTCTTCGACGACCCTTCCCAGATACATGACGGCGACCCGATCGCAGACGTGGCGAACGACCCCCAGGTCATGCGAGACAAACAGCATGCTCAACCCGCGTTTGTCCCGCAGATCTTCGAGCAGCTTGAGGATCTGCGCCTGCACCGAGATGTCGAGGGCCGAGACGGGTTCGTCGGCCACGATCAGTTCAGGCTGCAGGATCAACGCCCGAGCGATGCCGATGCGCTGGCGCTGCCCGCCAGAAAACTCGTGCGGAAAGCGTCTCGCCGAGTCCGCTGGCAGACCGACTTCGGTCAATGCTGCCGCGACGCGGTCTGCCAGTTCGCGATTGCTCGCCATCTCGTGCACGCGCATCGGCTCGGCAAGCGTTTGTTCGACGGTGCGCCGTGGATTCAGTGATGCATACGGGTCCTGAAAGATCATCTGCAGCTTTCGACGCAGTTCCCGCAGCGCCGGCTTCGGGAGCGCCAGGACGTCCACATCGCCGAATCTGACCGACCCGCCGTCGGGCTCGACCAGTCGCAGCAGGCAGCGCGCAACCGTCGATTTGCCGCAGCCCGATTCGCCGACAAGGCCGAGCGATCCCCTGTGCGGAACGGAAAAGCTGACGTCCTCGACCGCGTGAACCATTGATTGCCGCCGGAACAGACTCGTGCCAGCGCGGAAGCGCTTGATCAATCCGTTTACGGCGAGGAGCGCGGAATCGGTCATTGTTCGCTCCGAACCCAACATCTGACGGCACGACCTTGTTCGAGCGCAGTCAGCGGCGGTCTCGTGGTTCGGCAGCGTTCCTCGACGAGCGGGCAGCGCGGCGCAAAAGCGCAACCCGGACCGAGCTCGCGAATCGATGGCACGTTGCCGCGGATCGGCTCGAGTTCGCCGATGTCCTGATCGACACGCGGCATCGAGGCAAGCAACGCTTCGGTATACGGGTGTCTGGGGCGGACGAACAGTTCGCCTACCGGTGCCGACTCGACGATTTCGCCTGCATACATCACCGCCACGACGTCAGCGATCAGCGCAACCACGCCCAGGTTATGCGTGATGAACAGGACGGCCAGACCGTACTCGCGCTTCAGATCCTCCATCAGCGCCAGCACCTGGGCCTGGATGGTGACATCGAGCGCAGTGGTCGGCTCGTCCGCCAGCAGCACTTCAGGCTGACAGGCCAGCGCCATCGCGATCATCACGCGCTGGCGCATGCCGCCGGAGAACTGGTGCGGATACTCCTTCATGCGCCGCTTCGCCGACGGCATGCGCACCAGATCGAGCATCCGCTCGGCCTCCTTCAGCGCCGCGGCGGAACTGACACCACGGTGCGTGCGCACGCTCTCGGCAACCTGGTCGCCGACGGTCATCGTCGGGTTCAGCGCGGTCATCGGCTCCTGGAAGATCATCGCGATCCGGCTGCCGCGGATCCGGTCGAGCTTGCGCTCGGACATGCCGACGAGTTCCTGTCCGTCCAGCCGGATGCTGCCGGCGGCGATGCGTCCCGACGGTGCTGGCACCAGGCCCATGACCGCAAGCGCGGTGACGCTCTTGCCGCTGCCCGATTCGCCGACGACCGCGAGCGTCTGGTTGCGTGCGATCGCGAGATCGACACCGCGCACGGCCGGATGCCAGGCGCCGCCCGAGCGGAACTCGACCGTGAGATCGCGGATCTCGAGACGACCGGCGTCAGTCACGTCGCACCTTCGGATCGATCGCATCACGCAGGCCGTCGCCGAGCATGTTCAGCGCCAGCACCGTGACGAGGATCGCCAGGCCGGGAGCCACCGCTAGCCACGGCGCGTCGAGGATGTTTTCGAAACCCTCCCGGATCATGCCGCCCCAGGTCGCCGTCGGCGGTTTCACCCCGAGACCGATGAAGCTCAGCGAAGCCTCGGTGCGGATGGCCGTGGCGAGCCATAGCGACGCCACGACAATGATCTCGGACATCAGATTCGGGACGATATGTACGATGACCAAGCGCAGATCGGAAAATCCGAGCGCGCGGCCGGCTTCTACGAAGTCACGCTGTTTCAGCACGATCGTCGGCGCGCGCGCGACCCGCGCGAAGGGCGCCAGTTCGGTGATCGCGATGGCGATCACCAGGTTCTCGATGCTCGGCCCGAGCATCGCCACCACCATCAGGCCGAGCAGCAACGTGGGAAACGAAAGCAGCACGTCCAGCAGGCTGGTGACCACCGAGTCGAACCAGCCGCCGATATAGCCGGCAGCGATACCGATCGCCGATCCAACGGCCATCGCCAGCGCGATCGACAGAACGCCGATCGTCAGTGAGATGCGTCCGGCGTGCAGCAGGCGGGAGAGAACGTCTCGACCGAAAGAATCGGTGCCGAGCGGATGTGCCGCTGACGGCGCCGTCAGGCGTTCAGCGATGTTCTGCTCGAGAGGATCGAGCGGCCAGATCCAGTGTGCGAACACCGCGGCCAGCACGACCGCGATGATCAGCGCCATGCCCATCCATGAGGTCGGGTTGGCGCGGAAGCGGTCGAGCCAGCCGCGCGAGGTCGCGGGAGCAAGCGATGCGGCGCTCATGTTGCCCCCTTCGCGCTGCGCGCTGTCCCCCCAAGGGGGAGCGAGCGCCTTCGGAGCGGCCGGGCGGCGCTCATGTTGCCCCCTTCGCGCTGCGCGCTGACCTTGCAGGCCGCGCTCGCGCTTGCAGGCGCTCGCCCGCTCGCAGGCACCGCGCATGCCGCAGGGCATGCCCGGTGTCCGGCTCGCGCCCCCCGAGGGGGAGCCCGCGCCTTCGGAACGGCCGGGCAGGGCTTTTGACCCCCATCGCGCTGCGCGCTGTCCCCCCAAGGGGGAGCTCGCGCCTTCGGAGCGGCCGGGTGGCGTTCATGACGCGTCCC
>JBFGOX010000190.1:0-5943 GCA_041565015.1 Burkholderiaceae bacterium | reverse complement strand
GGCGAGATCACTGACTCGAAGGACCACGTGGTCGACCATGGTTGACTCCCTGTGGTGATGTCTGGCGCGCGCGGGCGCCTCGTCACCCGCCGCATGCCCTGATTCTGACCGCAATCGGCGTCAGGCCTTGCAGGAACCGGCGGCCCGGCACCCTAGCTGACGTCGCGACCCAGCAGAAGATATTCCATCAGCGCCTTCTGCACATGCAGCCTGTTTTCCGCCTCATCCCAGACGACCGACTGCGGCCCTTCGATCACTTCGTTGGTAACTTCTTCGCCGCGATGCGCCGGCAGGCAATGCATGAACAGCGCATCGGGTCTGGCTGCGGCCATGATCCTGTCGTCGACGCACCAGTGCGCGAAGGCCTGGCGGCGTTCTTCGTTCTCGGCCTCGAAGCCCATGCTGGTCCACACATCGGTGGTGACCAGGTCGGCGCCTTTGGCGGCTTCCAGCGGCGCGGCGAACACAGCCAGGTGCGGACCTGGCGCGGCCAGCGCAGCGTCGAGCGCGTAATCGGGTGGCGTCGACACGTTCACCTTGAAGCCGAGCACTTGGGCCGCCTGCAGCCATGTGTAGGCCACGTTGTTGGCATCGCCGACCCAGGCCACGGTACGGCCCGCAATGGGGCCCCGCCGCTCGATGAAGGTGAAGATGTCGGCCAGGATCTGGCACGGGTGATACTCGTTCGTCAGGCCATTGATGACGGGCACGCGCGAGTACTTCGCAAAGCGCTCGAGCTTCGCCTGCTCGTAGGTACGGATCATCACGATGTCGACCATGCGCGAGATCACGCGTGCGGTGTCCTCGACGGGCTCGGCGCGGCCAAGCTGCGAGTCGCCGGTGGTGATGTGGATCACCGAGCCGCCCATCTGGTACATGCCGGCCTGGAAGCTGACCCGGGTCCGGGTGCTCGCCTTCTCGAACACCATCGCCAGCGTGCGGTCGCGCAGCGGCTGGTAGAACTCGTAACGCTTGAAGCGTTCCTTGATGATCTGCGTGCGTGCGAAGACGTGCTCGATCTCGTCGCGCGAAAGGTCGTCGAGGCGCAGGAAGTGGCGAATCGGCTGGGCGGCCATGGAATCTGCCTCCGGCTCAGGCGGCGCGCTGAACGGGCCCGGACAGGAACGCGCGGACGAGCGGCGCCAGCCGCGCGACGATCTCGTCGGCCTCGCGCGTATTGATGACCAGCGGCGGCAGCAGGCGGATCACGCGGTCCTGCGTGACGTTGATCAACAGTTGCCTGGCCAGCGCCTGCTTGACCAGATCGCCGCAGGGGCGATCGAGTTCGATGCCGATCATCAGGCCCTGGCCACGAATCTCGACCACGCCGGCCGCACCCTTGAGCGCGGCGGCGAATCCGTCGCGGATCCGCTGCCCCATGGCGGCGGCATTGGCCAGCAGGTCTTCTTCCTCGATGAGGCGCAGCGTTTCCAGTCCGGCGCGGCAGGCCAGCGGACTGCCGCCGAAGGTCGTGCCGTGATTGCCCGGCCCCAACACGCCGGCGGCGCGGCCGCCGGCCAGCACAGCGCCGATAGGCACGCCGGAACCCAGGCCCTTGGCCACCGTGACCACGTCCGGCTTGATGCCGGCCCACTGGAAGCCGAACCACTTGCCGGTGCGCGCGATGCCGCACTGCACTTCGTCGACCATCAGCAGCCACCCGCGCTCGTCGGCGAGCCTGCGCAGCGCGCGCAGGTAGTCGACATCGGCCACGCGGATCCCGCCTTCCCCCTGCAGGACCTCGAGCCAGATCGCCTGCACGCGGGGTTCGGCCGCGGCCACGCGTTCGATCGCAGCCAGGTCGTTGTAGGGCACGCGAATGAAACCGGACGGCAGCGGATCGAAGCCCTGGCGCGCTTTTTCGCTGCCGGTGGCCGCCAGCGTGGCCAAGGTGCGGCCGTGCCACGCATGCTCCATGACGATGGTCTGCGCTTCCGGGTTGCCGTGTCTGTGCCCGTACAGGCGCACGAGCTTCAGTGCGCCCTCGTTGGCTTCGGAGCCGGAGTTGCCGAAGAAGACCTCCGAGAGACCGGTCAGCGCGCACAGCCGGTCGGCGAGCGCCTCCTGCTCGCTGATGCGGTAGATGTTCGAAACGTGGACCAGCCGGCCGATCTGCTCGGCGAGCGCGGCGGTAAGTTTCGGATGCCCGTGCCCGAGCCCGTTGACGGCGATGCCGGCCAGCGCGTCCAAGTATTCTTGGCCGTCCTCGCCGGTCAGCCACGCGCCATGGCCGCGCGTGAAGGCCACCGGCAGGCGGACGTAGGTGTTCATGACGTGTGACATCGGCGCTCCCGATCGGCACGAAAAGAAAAAAACGCGGTTGCGAGCGTCGCCCGGCCGCGTTTGGCGAATTATAGGTAGTAGACCCGCAATGCAGAAGCCGCCGGCATGGACCGGCGCAACCGGCAGTGCCGACTGGGAGGAACCGATCACATGACGATGCCTGCTCTGGCGGAACTTCGGCTGCTGATCACCGGTGCCTGCGGCGTCACGTCGAGGACGATGGCGCGCGCCTTGCGCCTGGGCAGGCGTTTCGGCAAAGCGCGGCTGATCGGCACCGACGTTTGCGACAACCCTTTTGCGCTCTACGAGGGCCTGTTCGACCGTGTCTACCGCGTGCCGCCGCACACTGCGGGCGCGACCTACGAAGGACTGATGCTCCGGATACTTCGTGACGAGCACATCGACGCCGCGCTGGTCGTTCCGGAGCCGGAGGTGCTGTTCTGGGCCAAACGGCGCCTGCCGGTGCCCGCGCTGCTGCCACCGCCGAATTTCGCGCAGATAGCGATCAGCAAGGCGCGCCTGCACGAGGTCCTGGGCGGAAGCGGCCTCGTTCCGCGTTTCGCACAGCGGTCGCGCGAGCAGATCCTCGCCGGCGATCTGGGGGATCTGCCGGGCCCGGTCTGGCTGCGCGACTGCGGCGCCGGCACCACCAGCGGCAGGGGCGCGATCTGCGTCCGCACTTTGCAGCAAGCCGCTGCATGGGTGACGCTGCATCCGAATGTTGCGCAGTTCATGGCCGCCGAGTACCTGCCCGGGCGCAATCTGGCCTGCCTGCTGCTGTTTGTCGAAGGACGGCTGGCCAAGGCGGCGTGCTATGAGCGGCTGGAATACTTCATGGCGAAGACCACGCTGTCGGGCGTCACGGGAAACATCAGCAAGGGGCGTGTCGTCGACGACGACGTCGCCATCAATCGGGCCGTCGAGGCGGTGCACCTCGTCTGTGAACGGACGCAGGAACGGATGCAGGGGCTCGTCACCGTCGACATGCGGTGCGACGCCAACGACCGGCCCTGCGTGACCGAAATCAATCTGCGCCAGGTCGCTGCGGCGTCGGCTTTCGTGTTCGTGCCCCAATGCAACCTGTCCGAGGCGCAGGTGCTTGCCACGCTCGACCGGGCCGACGAGATCGGGCCGGTGCGCGTGCCCGTTCCGCCCGGCAACAGGCTGTTTCGCGACATCGATGGCCTGCCGCAGTTCGTGGCCGAGTTTCGCTTGCCCGAAGTCGGCGAGTACCTTGACGCACCGCGCGGCGCGATGCCGCCGGCAGGTCGCGACTGATCAGGCGGCCTTCAGCGCCGAGGTCCGGCTGACGAGCGAGTTCAGCTTCTGCTCCTCGGCCGCCGACAGCACGCGGATGCTGGGGAAGTAACCCTGGTAGACGACGCCGTGCAATTCGACCTTGTTCTGCACGCGCAGGTAACGGATAAGGTACTCGACGATGTTGTCGGTGATCCGCTGTCCGGGCACCAGCACCGGTATGCCCGGCGGGTAGGGCACCACCTGGTCGGCGCAGATGCGGCCGATCAGGGCGCGATTCGGCTGGTCGTTCTCGTCGAGCAGCGGCACGAGTTCGCCGCCGCAGTAGTAGGCGTCGCGCGGCAGGCACACGAGTTCGGTGAACGGCGGCAGGTCCGGCGTGCGATAGAGCCGTCGCGGCGCACGCTTCTCGCGCGCGATGCGCATCAGCGCGTCATAAAGCCGCGAACACTTCGACCGCGTCGTGCCGACCGTCAGCAGCAGCGTGATCGTGTTGAACGTCGATTTCTCGATCGTGATGTTGAAGCGCGAGAACAGCTCCTGCTGCAGTTCGTCGACGGTCATGCCGCAGGAGGAAATGTCGACGGTGATCTTGGTCGGATCGAGCCGGATGTTGTCGGCCTTGACCTCTTCGGGCAGCAGGTCGTCGAGCTCGAGCACGCGGAAGGCGCCGGTCGAGTTGATCTGCTCGCGCAGCTCGGCGGCGAGCATCAGCGTGCGCTCGAGCAGCTTGTAGCCTTCCATCACCGCCTGCTTGCGCGACACGTCGAGGCTGGCAATCATGCTGTACATCGGGCTGGTCGACGTGTGCATGTTGAAGTTTTCGCGGAACAGGTGTTCCTTGAAGCCGGCGTCGTTCACGTGGATGAACGCCGCCTGCGAAAAGGCCGACAGCGTCTTGTGCGCCGACTGCGTTGCGTAGTCGGCGCCCGATTCGAGCGCGGTCGGACGCAGGTCGGGGTGGAAACGCGCATGCGAAAACCAGGCCTCGTCGATCAGCACCTTGATGTTTCTGGTGTGCGCCGCGTCGATGATCGGCTTCAGGTCATAGCGCAGCCCGTCGTAGGTGCACGAGGTCAGCACCAGTAATTGCGCATCGGGATGATCGTCGATGGCCTTCAGGATCGTGCTCTTCGGCACCGGTCCGAAGACGCCGAACTTCTTGTTGACGCTCGAATCGAGATATACGGGCTGCGCGCCGGACAGCACGACGCCGTGGTGCACGCTCTTGTGGCAGTTGCGGTCGAGCAGCATCTTCTCGCCCGGCGCTATCAGCGTCTGCAGGATCACCTTGTTGGCGGTCGAGGTGCCGTTGGTGGCGAAGAACGTCTTGCGCGCGCCGAAAGCCTTGGCCGCCATCTGCTGGGCCTCGGCGATGACGCCGGTCGGCTCCATCAGCGAGTCGAGCGCCTTGACCGAGACCGAGAGGTCGGCGTCGAACACGTGCTCGCCCATGAACTCATGGAATTCGTTGACCCAGGGGCTGCCACGCAGCGAGTCGCCGCTCGAGTGCCCCGGTGTGTGCCAGGCATCCTTCGCCGCCAGCACGTAGCTGCGCAGCGCGTCGTAGAACGGCGTGCGCGCTCGCTCGGCGATCTGCGCGTTCAGGATGCGGTACATGCCGCGCAGGTCGCGCTCCTCGCGGTAAAAGTAGCCGTCAACGGCCTCGGCGAACAGCGCGTCGACGATCTGGTCCTCCTTCTCCTTCTCGATCAGGATGTACAGATCGAGTTCGGGCCGCAGCGCCGTGATCTTCTGCACCAGTTTCAGCGCGCTGACCTGCAGGCTGCGCGGTGCTTCCCTCGTGTTGCCTACGCGGGCGGCCTGGCGACGCCCGCTGTCCTGAACGGCATACAGCTTGTCGTCGACGATCACGATCTGGATGTCGCCGTCGCGCTCGATCAGCTGCAGGCCCTCCTTAGCGGTCAGCGCACCGACGAAGGTGATGCCGAACGGGTTGTCCAGCGCACGCGCGGCTGCATTCAGTCCCTTGAGGAATTCCTTCAGGATCAACGGTTCGTCGTTGATCAAAAGGACCTTGGACGTGGGTTGGCTCATGGAGGCAATTATCCGAGTAGACGGGGAGGCTGCCGGCAACGGGGTGCTTTATCGGCCAAAGCCGCCGCCGGCG
This sequence comes from Burkholderiaceae bacterium, assembly GCA_041565015.1. Taxonomy (GTDB): domain Bacteria; phylum Pseudomonadota; class Gammaproteobacteria; order Burkholderiales; family Burkholderiaceae_F; genus JADJWR01. The sequence goes on along the minus strand of JBFGOX010000190.1, from coordinate 272 downwards.
CAAGCGGTTCCGCGCGGCCGCGAAGGCGCCTTACCAGTGTGCGGCTAGAATCCGCGCCGCTGGCGGACGCCAGTTTCGCCGGAGTCGTCATGGCTGACCCGCGTTGAGCCTCGTCCCGCCCGCACGACAGCGACACCCCGGTGCCCGACGCATCCGCCAAACCCCGCGAATTCTTCCTTCACGGGATCACCAACGCCGGCCGTCCGTTCCGGCCCGGCGACTGGGCCGAGCGCCTCTGTGGCGTGATGTCCTGCTACCGCCCCGGCGGCGCT
>JBFGOX010000189.1:0-5967 GCA_041565015.1 Burkholderiaceae bacterium | reverse complement strand
GCTACGTACAGTCGCTGGCCGACTGCTTCCGCGAGAACGACGCCCTGTTCCCGGTGCTGCTGCCGCTCGAACTCGACGCGCCGCCGGACGAGTTTTCGCACCTGCGCCTGCACAACGGCACGATCTGGCGCTGGAACCGGCCGCTGATCGGCTTCGACGACGATGCAACGCCGCATCTGCGCATCGAGCACCGGCCGATGAGCGCCGGCCCGACGATCGCCGACATGATGGCCAACCTCGCCTTCTATTACGGGCTCGCCGCCTGGCTGATCAACGCAACCCCGGCGCCGGAAGAGCGATTGCCCTTCGCCGCGGCAAAAGACAATTTCTACGCGGCGGCACGCTTCGGGCTTGCCGCGCCGATGCGGTGGCTTGATGGCGACGCGGTCGTCATTGGCGAACTGGTTGTCGACACGCTGATCGACCGCGCACGCGACGGCCTGGCCACGCTGGGCGTCGACGCCTCGCTGGCGCAGCACTGGCTCGATATCGTCGAGGCGCGCGCGGAAAGCGGCCAGACCGGCGCGGTCTGGCAGCGACGGTTCATCGCGGCCAATGGACCCGACTTCGCGCGCCTGACACGCGACTATGCGGCGCGCCAGGCCGACGGCCAGCCGGTGCACACCTGGGACCTGCGGCCGCGGACCTGAAGCGAGGCGATCGTCAGCGCCGTCGAGGGTCCATGATCACGCCTTCGCAAGCGGCAGCCGATCAGCACACGGTGCAACCCTCATCCGCGCGGATCGCACGCGGTGCGGCGCCAGTAGCCTGTCGAAGTATCGATCGACGCGACCGCCGGAGGCCGTTATCGAAACGATCGGCCGTATCGTTGACCATGTGTTGACGGCTGCTCACCCTTCGCGCTGTCCCGACTCCGCGCACACAGGCAATGATCACTCAATCATCGACCGCCTCCGCTGCTCGCCGCGATCCCGTCCGCCGCGTTCGCCTCGTTGCACTGCTGACCGCGGCACTCGTCGTTGCCCTGCTCGCGGCCGGCCCGATCGCGTTGCCCGCCGGCTATCACGACTTTGCCGACCGCCGCGTACTGTTCGGCATACCGCACGCCGGCGACGTCCTGTCGAACCTGCCGTTCCTTCTCGTTGGCCTGATCGGACTGGCACGGGTGCCGCAGCAGAGCCGCGCCCGCGACGCCTGGCGGGTGTTCTTCTCATGCATCGCGTTGACCTCGATCGGCTCGGCCTACTACCACTGGACACCGAGCGACCTCGGTCTCGCCGTTGACCGGGTGCCGATCGCCATGGCCTGCGCGGCGCTGATCTGCGCCTTCATCGCCGAGCGCGTCGACGGGCGCGCCGCGCACCGGCCCGTTCTGGTGCTGGCGCTGCTCGCCGCATTGCTCTCGGTGCTGTATGCGTTTCACTCGCCGGCCTGGTCCGGTCCCGGCGGTGACCTGCGGCCGTACCTGCTGCTGCAGATCTGGCCGCTGCTGCTGATACCGCTGCTGCTGCTCCTCGGTCCCCGTGTTGGCGACCGCGTGTTGTCCAACGGCAGTTGGCTGATCGCGCTGCTGCTGTACCTGCTCGCCAAGGCCTTCGAAGTCGCCGACCAGGCGGTATGGCTGGCCACCGGCTTCATCAGCGGCCATACGGTCAAGCATCTGCTGGCAGCGGCCGCCGCACTCGCCTTTGCGCTGGGCATGCCGCGCGCCAGCGCGTGGCGTTGATCAGAAGCGCGAGCCCGGCTGGCGAAGGAATTCGACTTCTTCGGCCGTGCTCGCGCGGCCGAGGATTTCGTTGCGATGCGGATAGCGGCCGAAACGGGCGATCACGTCGTGATGACGGCGCGCCCAGTCGAGCGGCTCCGACAGTCCGGCCTGCGCCAGCCTACCGAACAGCGTTAGCGATTCGTGCTGGTCGGCAAGCCGCTCCGAGTGCTCGAACGGCATGTAGGCGAACCAGCGCTCAACCGGCGCAAGTTGCGCGTCGCGGCCGTCGGCAACCAGCGTGCGGGCGATCGACAGCGCGGCCGGATCGCCGGCGAAAGCGCGCGGGGTGTCGCGAAACAGGTTGCGCGTGAACTGGTCCAGCAGCAGGATCAGCGCCAGCGCGCCGCGCGCATCGAGGTCGATCCAGTGCCGCAGACCACCCTGCAGCGCGGCTTCGACCGCCGGCGCGAAGCGCTCGCGGATCACCGCGTCGGTGGCGGCCGACTTCTTGAACCAGAACTCGCGCGACTGCCCGTACTCGGCCGACCCCGGCGCGCCGAACCAGAAGTCGAGAACTGCCGCCGGCGTCGCCGTCAGCACCTTCATGACCGCGGTGGCAGCGGCGGCCGCGCCAGATTCGGTCGCGGCCCGAACGACGGTGTCGCCGCATGCTGCGCGACGCGCTCGAGCGCAACTTGCAGCGCCCGTTCGAGCTGGCGGTCGCGCCCGGCGGCCGCATCCTGCGGCGCATTGTCAACGTCGATGTCCGGCTCGGTGCCGTAGTTCTCGACCCGCCAGCCGACGTCGCTGAACCAGAACGAGAACTCCGGCTGTGTCGTTTCGGTGCCGTCGACGAGTTTGTGCCGCGGCCAGATGCCGATCACGCCGCCCCAGGTGCGCTTGCCGACCAGCGGACCGATCTTCATCAGCTTGAAGCAGTGCGAGAAGATGTCACCGTCGGAGCCGGCGTGCTCGTTGGTCAGCGCCACAAGCGGGCCGGCGGCGGACTCGATCGGATACGGTGTCGGCCGCCCCCAGCGCTTCAGGTCGTAACCGACGCGCCGGCGCGCCACCTTCTCCAGCAACAGCTCCGATACGTGGCCGCCGCGGTTGTAGCGCACGTCGACGATCAGCCCATCGCGGTCGCACTCGGCGAGGAAGTAGCGGTGGAACTCGGCAAAACCGTCCGACATCATGTCCGGCAGGTGCAGGTAGCCGATGCGCCCGGCCGACGCGGTGTGCACCCAGCGCCGGTTGCGCTCGACCCACTCGCGATAGCGGGCCGGCACCTCGTCGCGCAGCGTCTCGACGACGACCTCGCGCCGGCCCTTTTCGCCGGCCAGCGTCAGCGCCACGCGCTGGCCGGCCTGATGCACCAGCAGCGAGCGCGGCGGCCGCTCGCGCGTGACCGCTTGGCCATTGACGGCGACGATGCGTTCGCCGGCCTGGGCCAGCACGCCGATCGCATTCAGTGGCGAGTCGGCCGATGCTTCCCACGCGTCGCCACTGACGATGTGCTCGATGACGTAGCTGCCATCATCGGCCAGCCGAAGATCGGCAGCGAGGTGCCCCAGCGCCAGCGAAGGCGGCCTGCGGTAATCGCCGCCGTACTCGTAGGCATGCGACGTGCCGAGTTCGCCCTGCATCTCCCAGATCAGGTCGGACAGTTCGCCGCGCGAGGCGATGCGATCGAGCAGCGGCGCATAACGTTCGTACACTGCCGGCCAGTCCACGCCCGACATGTCGGCGACCCAGAACTGGTCGCGCTGCAGCCGCCACACCTCGCGCAGCATCTGCCGCCACTCGGCACGCGGCTCGACCGCGACCCGCACGCGGCCAAGATCGATCCAGCCGCTGGCCCGCGACGGCTCGTCGTCGCCGTCCTTCTTCTCCGGTTTGCGCGCGGCGTCGAAGGCCCTCATCTTGGCCCCGTCGCGGACGACGAGGGTCGTGGCGTCCGCCGACAGTGCGAACGCGTCGACGCGCTCGACCCAGGTTTCCGTGCGCATCGTGTCGAAATCGAAGGCTTCCAGGCGACCGGGATCCTCGCGGTGTCCGCCGCGGCCGTGCGCGCCGGCGATCGGCAGGCTCGTCCACAGCACATGCCGATGCGTGGCTGCGATCCGGCCATAGCGTCCCTCCGGCACCGGGAAGGCGGCGATCCGCCGCGCGATGCCGTCCAGGTCGACGACCAGCGGGTCTGCCTCGCCCTTCGCCTTCCCCTTCTCGTCACCTTCCGCGGGCTTCATGCCGCGCGGCAGCGGGTCGAACGGCGGCCGCGCATCGGCCTGCAGCGCAATCAGGTAAGGCCGGGCCGCGCGCGGAAAACTGAGTTCGAACTGCACGTTGTCGTAGACGGGGTCGAACGTGCGCACCGACACGAAGTAAAGGTAGCGGCCGGCCGGATCGAAGACCGGCGCGCTGTCGCGGAACTCCGGCTGCGTCACCAGCACGCTGCGGCCCTGGCCAACGTCGCAGAGCTTGATCGCACAGTGGCGTGGATCGGTCCAGAACGGATAAGCAAGCCACGCGCCGTCGGCCGACCACGCCAGATCCTCGCTGCGGCCGCTGTCGCTGCGGTCGATGACCGAAAGCGTGCCGGTGTCGAGATCGCCGAGCAGGACCTCGTTGCGATGATTGGCGATCGCCAGCCGCCTTCCCTTCGGCGCGGCGGCCAGCCCGATGACGCGGCCGACGTCCCAGTCGAGCGTGCGCGAGCCGCCGTCGTCGATCAATTCGATGCGCTCCTCGCCACTGGCGTCGCTGACCACGACGAGCGTGCCGTCGGCGAGCCAGCGGCCGAGCCGGTAGCGAACGCCCTGCGCCTGCCCATGCTGGCGCACCGCGCCTTCCCAGAGCGCGAACGAAAACAGCTTGCCGCGGCTGCCGACCGCCAGCGAATGCCCCTGCGGATGCAGGTCGAACCCGTCAAGGTGATCGGCCGCGGCAACGAAGCGGCGCGCCGCCTGCGTGCGATGCGCCGGAACGCGAACGTCGATTCGCCGCGTCGCGTCGGCGGCGGGATCGAACAACCAAAGGTCGCCGCCGCACTGATAGACGACGCGCGCGCCGTCGCTCGACGCGTGGCGGGCATAGAACTCGTCGTGGTCGGTGTGCCGCCTTGCGTCGGCTCCGTCGGGAAGGCACGAGTACAGATTGCCCATGCCCTCGGCATCCGACAGGAAGTAGATGCGGCTGCCGATCCACAGCGGGCTGGTGATGTTGCCTTCGAGCGCGCTCAGCCGGCGAAACTCGCCGTGGCCTTCGGCATCGATCCACAGGTGGCCGGCAGTACCGCCGCGGTAGCGCTTCCAGCGCGCGGGGTCGGCGGTGTTGCGGCCGATCACCATTACGCCGGCCGGCCCGTACGACAGGTGGTTGACCTGGCCGTAAGGCAGCAGTTCCGGCAGCCCACCGTCGACGCCAAGCGTGAAGGCACGATAGTTGCGGAAGAACGGCTGGCCATGCGTCGACACGAACAGGATGCGGCCATCAGGCGTGAAGCCGCGCACCATCACGTCTGGGCCCAGCCAGGTCATGCGCCGCGCCGGGCCACCGCCGGCAGCCATCAGGTACACCTCAGGGTGCTCCTCGTCGCGGCTGACATAGGCGAGCCAGCGGCCGTCCGGCGACAGTGCCGGCGTCGACGGTTCGCCGAGCCCCGCGGTGAGGCGCCGGGCGACGCCTCCCGCGGCATCCACCGTCCACAGGTCGTCGTCGCAGACGAAGACCACCTGATCGCCACGCAGCGCCGGCTGGCGCAGATACCCGATGTCGCTCACGACGCCCTGTTCCCGATCAAAGGTTGCGAACAATTACGGCAAGGTTTTGTCTGCCAACGGATCGTTGGCCAGTTCGATCGGCTTGCCGTGCGGCGTGGCGGCGGCCGCGCGCGCCCAGGCTTCGGCACGATCGTGCAGCGCCTGCGTGTCGGTCGCGCCGCGCACCGCGACCAGCCGCTCGAGCGCCGCGACCCAGAACTCGTAGTAGCGCGAGCCGTCGTCGGCGCTGCCGGCGGCGCGGATCTCGGCGGCCAGCGCCTCGGCCCACTGCGGCCAGGTGAACAGTCCCTGCGCATGCAGGTGGACGGCCAGCGCGAACGCCTGCGCCTGCCACGGCGCGGCGAACACCGGTCCGGCCTCGTCGCGCGGCAGCGGCGCAACCTCGCGCAGCGCGGTCTCCAGTTCAGGCGGGTGCATCACTTTTCCCTCGCGACCCGCGCGCCCGCGGGCGGGCCTGCGACGATCTGGACGCGGCAACCGTCCTGCCGCCGCGCGCGCGGCGCGGCACCGGCCCGG
>JBFGOX010000188.1:0-5976 GCA_041565015.1 Burkholderiaceae bacterium | reverse complement strand
CAACTCATTTAATCCCGCGGTCCCCGCGCCCCGGCGTCCCCGCGAGAGCTTTTGCGTTTTCAACCGCTGTTGCGGGCGCGGCGGATTTCGTAGAGGCAGACGCCGGTGGCGACCGAGACGTTCAGGCTTTCGACCTGGCCATGCAGCGGAATCCTGGCCAGCCAGTCGCACTTCTCGCGCGTCAGCCTGCGCAGCCCTTCGCCCTCGGCGCCCAACGCCCATGCGATCGGTCCGTTCAGGCTGATGTCGTAGACGGTCTTTTCGGCTTCGCCCGCGGCACCAACGATCCAAACGCCCGCGGCGCGTATCTCATCCATTGCACGCGCCAGGTTCGTCACCGCGATCAGAGGCAGCACCTCGGCGGCACCGGCGGCAGCCGCAGCCACCACGGGCGTCAGATTCGCAGAACGGTCGCGCGGCACGATGACCGCCTGCGCGCCGGCAGCCTCCGCGGTGCGCATGCAAGCGCCGAGATTGCGCGGATCGGTCACACCGTCGAGCAGCAGCAGCAGCGTGCGCGCATCGACAACGGCCAGCAAGTCGTCGAGGGTCTGCGCAACGGCCTGGTCGCGGCACAACGCCACCACGCCGTGATGCGGCGTCTCGCCCGCCAGCGCCTGCAACCGTCGCGCGTCGACCCGCAGGGCGCGAAGGCCGGCGGCCTCGGCACGCGAAAGCAGCTGCTGCATGCGGCCGTCGCGCCGGGCGCCGTCGACGTACAGCGTATCGATCGAATCGGCGGCATGCCGCAACCTTGCGGTCACCGCGTGAAAGCCGGCGACGATACGCTTACCACTCATGTACGGCTGCGCCGTCGCGCTCGACCGGCACGCTCGCCGCCGACGCCCTTCTTGCCGGGCCTGCTCTCGCGCGCCTTGTCCCCTTTGGCCGTGTCGCGACCGTGCCGCGCCTGCGTCGCTGCCCGCCGCGCACGCCGCTCGTCAACGCTTTCGCCCTTGCGACGCGCCGGCCTTTCCTTGGCCGGCTCGGCCAGCAGCGACTTGCGATCGACACCGCGCACCAGCCTGAATTCGATGCGGCGCGCCTCCAGATCGACCCTTGCCACCTGAACGGTGACGCGATCGGCCAGCCGATAGCGCAGGCCGGTGCGCTCCCCCCGCAGCTCGTGCATCGGCTCGCTGAACTGAAAGTACTCGCTGCCCAGGTCCGAGACGTGCACGAGGCCTTCGACGTACAGATCGTCAAGCACGACGAAGATGCCGAAAGGCACGACCGCACTGACCGTGCCGCTGAAGGTCTCGCCGACACGCTCGCGCATGTAGTAGCTCTTCAGCCAGGCCTCGACGTCGCGCGATGCGTCGTCTGCGCGCCGCTCGTTGGCCGAGCACAGCAGGCCGAGCTTCTCCCAGACCGGCAGCTTGCTTCGCGCGGCCGAATCGCGGCCCGCCGCGTGCCGTCGAGCGGCGCGCGGCACGTCCTGGATATCGATCGAAGCGATGAGCTGCGGCTCGTAAACGTTCCCGCCCAGGACCGCCTTGATCGCCCGATGCACCAGCAGGTCCGGATAACGGCGAATCGGCGAGGTGAAGTGCGTGTAGGCCTCGTAGGCGAGGCCAAAATGACCGACATTGTGGGGGCTGTAGACGGCCTGCTGCATCGTCCGCAGCAGTACGGTCTGCAGCAATTGCACGTCGGGACGGGTACGAATCCTGTTCAGAAGATCGGCGAAGTCTTTCGGCTCCGGTGAATCACCCCCGCCCAGGTGCAGACCCAGCGCCTTGAGCAGCGTGCGCAGATTGGCAAGACGCTCAGGCGTCGGCCCTTCATGGATGCGAAACAGCGCCGGACGTTTGTGGCGCGCCAGCAGATCGGCCGCACTGACGTTGGCCGCCAGCATCATCTCCTCGATCAGGCGGTGTGCATCGTTGCGCGCGCGTGGCAGGATCTTTTCGATCCGGCCCTGCGCGTCGCAGACGATGAACGTCTCGGTAGTTTCCATTTCCAGCGCACCGCGCACGCCGCGCGCCTTGGCCAGCAGCCGATAAAGGTCGTACAGATCGTTCAGCTGCGGCAGCAGCGGCGAAAGCCGCTGTGCGGCGCGGCTGTCTGGGACGGACAGCGCCTCCCAGACCTCGGTGTACGTCAGGCGTGCATGCGAGTGCATGACTGCCGGGTAAAACTGGTAGGCGGAAACGGCGCCCTTGCTCGAGATCACCATGTCGGCAACCATCACCAGGCGATCGACGTTCGGGTTCAGCGAACAGAGCCCGTTGGACAGCTTCTCCGGCAGCATCGGGATCACCCGCCGCGGGAAGTACACCGATGTCGAGCGGCTCTGCGCTTCAGCATCGAGCGCGTCGCCCTCGCCGACGTAGTGGCCGACGTCGGCGATGGCGACGATCAGCCGCCAGCGCGTGCGCTTCGCGTTCATCGGCGTGCAGTAGACCGCGTCGTCGAAATCGCGCGCATCTTCACCGTCGATCGTCACCAGCGGCACGTCGCGCAGGTCGACCCGGCCGGCACGATCATCGGGCGTGACGCTGTTCGGCAACCGCTCGGCAGCAGCCAGCGCCGGCGCCGCGAATTCGTGCGGTACCGCGAACTTGCGCACCGCGATCTCGATTTCCATGCCCGGATCGTCGATGCGGCCGAGCACCTCGACGACGCGTCCTACCGGCTGAACGTGGCGCTGCGGCTGCTGCACGATCTGCACCACGACCACCTGCCCCGGCTCGGCCGCCGCGGCGGCGCCCGGCGGCACCAGAATGTCGTGCGCAATGCGCTGATCCTCAGGCACGACGATCGTCACGCCACGTTCGTTCAACAGGCGCCCGACCAGCCGGTCGGTCCGGTGCTCGATGACCTCGACGATTTCGCCCAGCGGACGGCCGCGCCGGTCCTGCCCGCCGCTGCGGGCCAGCACGCGGTCGCCGTGCAGCACCTTGCTCATTTCATGCTCGGGCAGCACGAGGTCCGCACCGGCGTCGTCGCGGATCAGGAATCCGTAGCCGTCACGATGGCCTTGCACCTTGCCCGACAGCAGATTTGCGCGTGTCGCCACGAGCAGCAGCCCGGCGCGGTTGCGAACGACGCGGCCCGAGTGTTCGAGTTCGGCCAGCGCGGCGTCGAAGTCGGCCCGACGCCCAACGACGTCGAGACGCTCGGCGAGTTCGGCTGGGGTCATCGGTCCGCGCGCGTGGCTGAGCGCGGCGAGGATCGTATCGGGATGGGTATTGTCTTTGTTCAACTGTTCGTTCCAGCGTGCCGCGGAAGTTTCCGCATGGGCGCGCGATTCATTTGACATGCGAAAGCCCGCATTTACAATGCGCGCCTTGCTGCCTGCCCAGGTGGCGGAATTGGTAGACGCACTAGTTTCAGGTACTAGCGCCGCGAGGTGTGGAGGTTCGAGTCCTCTCCTGGGCACCAGGCTTCAAGACGGCCTGCCATTACAGGCCGTTTGCATTTTATGCGCTGCTTGCCGACGGCGCCCCTTGTCGTTCACCTCGCCAAGCCCGCGCGCCGCCTCCTGTTCGTCGGTGCGGTTTCGTCCGCCAGGGCGTGTGCGCAGGCGCGTTCGCCTTGCCGATCGCCACGATCGCCCGCTCAGCCGGGTTTGCGCGCCGGCGCTGCCGTCTCGCCGCCGCTGCGCACACGCGCCGCCAGTTGATTAGGCCGCAGAGTGTCGTACTCCTCGAACGGCTGGTGGATCCACGGGCTTTCGGGCAGATACGCGATGTAATAGTCGGGCCGCACGGTCGATGCCGCCTTGTACCAGAGCACGGCGGTGCGCACCTCGTCCAGCGCCGGATAGCGGGCGCGCAAATGCTCGATCACGCGCGCCAGCGTGACGCCGGAGTCGACCAGATCATCGACCAGAAGCAGGTTGCCGTGCAGCGCGGCGCCGGTCGTGGTGATGAACTCGGCAATGTCCAGCGTGCCCTGCCGCATGCCGGCGGCTTCGCGATACGAACTCGCCGAAAGGATCGCCAGCGGCACGTCGTAGAGACGGGAAAAGACATCGCCAATGCGCAAGCCTCCGCGTGCCAGGCACAGCAGCGAATCAAACCGATAGCCGCTTTCGTGGACCTGCAGCGCCAGCTGCTCGACCATCCGGTGATACTGGTCCCAGTCGACGTAAAGGTGCTTCATGGACTTGCCTGGGCCTCAGGCGGAAAACGGGTCACGCATCAGAATCGTCTGCCCGCGGTCGGGTCCGGTGGAGACGATGTCGATCGGCACGCCAGTCAGTTCGCTCAGGCGGGCGAGATAGCGCTGCGCGGCCGCCGGCAGCTCTGCCCAGTCGCGTATGCCGAAGGTCGAGCGCTTCCAGCCCGGAAAATCCTCGTAAACGGGTTCGCAAGCAGCCACCGCTTGCGCGCCGAAAGGCAGGATGTCGGTGACTTCGCCCGCAAAGCGGTAGCCGGTGCACAGTCGTACGCTGTCGAGCTCGTCGAGCACATCGAGCTTGGTGATGCACAGGCCGGTGACCCCGTTGATCTGCACGGACCGGCGCAGCGCCGCCGCATCGAACCAGCCGCAGCGGCGCGGCCGACCGGTCACCGAGCCGAACTCATTGCCGCGCTGGCGCAGCTGCTCACCGTTGGCATCGGTCAGTTCGGTCGGAAACGGTCCGGAGCCGACGCGTGTCGCATAGGCCTTGGTGATGCCGAGCACGTAGTGCAGCTGCTGCGGGGCCACTCCCGTGCCGGCGGCGGCGGCGCCGGCGACGGTGTTGCTCGACGTGACGAACGGATACGTTCCGTGATCGACGTCGAGCAGCGCCCCCTGCGCGCCTTCGAACAGCAGGCGCGCGCCTTTCGCCATCGCCTGGTTTAGCTGGTAGGACACATCGGCGATCATCGGCTTGATCCGGGGCGCCAGACGCAGCGTCGCATCGATCACCGCCTGCGGCTCGATGCGCTCGGCTCCGAGGTATTTCGTCAGCACGAAGTTGTGCAGGTCCAGCGCATCGTGCACCCGCTCGGTGAAATGCGCTTCGTCGAAGAGGTCCTGCGCCCGCACCGCCCGCCGCGCGACCTTGTCTTCGTAGGCCGGGCCGATGCCGCGGCCGGTGGTGCCGATCTTGCTGTCGCCCTTGCGCTCCTCGCGCGCGCGGTCGAGCGCGATGTGGTAGTCGAGAATGAGCGGACAGTTGCCGCTGATGCGCAGCCGAGGTGGCACGTCGACGCCGGCGGCCTGCAGTTCGTCGATCTCTCCGAGCAGCGCCGTCGGCGACAGCACCACGCCATTGCCGACGTAGCAGGCGACGTCCGGCCGCAGGATGCCCGACGGAATAAGTCGCAGGATCGTCTTGCGTCCATCGATCACCAGGGTATGACCGGCGTTGTGACCGCCCTGGAAGCGAACCACGCCTTGCGCCTGTTCGGTCAGCCAGTCGACGATCTTGCCCTTTCCTTCGTCGCCCCACTGGGTGCCGACCACCACCACATTTCGTGCCATCAGATGCCTTGCATCAGTTAAGTCCGTGCCGCGCCCGCCGGCGCGCCCAAAACCGCGCGATCGCTCATCGCTGCGCCACCTCGCCCGCCGTGCGCACGAGCACCTGCCAGCGGCCGTCGACGCGGCCGATCTCGCGATCGCATTCCAGTTCGTCGATCCAGTCGTCGTCGCCCAGACGCTGCACGACGATCGCCCCGCCGGCGCGCAAGCGCTCCACCAGCGCGGTCAACTCGCTGTCGTCACCGGCTGGAGCAAGTATTGCGCGCGCAGCCTCGCCTTGGTGCAGACGCGCCAGCTCGCGCAGATCGATTGAGAACCCCGTGGCCGGCCGCGCGCGACCGAAGGCCCGGCCGACATCGTCATAGCGGCCGCCGCGGGCGAGCGCGACCGGCCAGCCGGCCGCGTAGGCGGCAAACGTCGCGCCGGTGTGATAGCGGAAACCATGCAGATCGGCCAGATCGATGTTCACCGCGACCTGCAGTCGCTGCAGCACCTCGGCCAGCCGCTGCAGTTCGTCCAGCGCCGCGTCGATCGACGCCAGCCTGGGCAACTGCT
>JBFGOX010000187.1:0-6023 GCA_041565015.1 Burkholderiaceae bacterium | reverse complement strand
GCCGATGCCGCGGCGACAGTCGCCGCCGCGGTCGAGTTCGGCCCGCTGCGCGGGCTCGTCAATTGTGCCGGTATTGCGATCGGCGAAAAGACGATCGGCAAGGAGGGCCCGCATGCGCTGGCAAGCTTCGCCCGCGTCGTCAACATCAACCTGATCGGCAGCTTCAACATGATTCGTGTGGCCGCCGACGCGATGAGCAAACTCGAGCCGACCGCCGATGGCGAGCGCGGCGTACTGGTCAACACCGCCTCAGTGGCTGCGTTCGATGGCCAGATCGGCCAGGTTGCGTATTCCGCATCGAAAGGCGGCATCGTCGGCATGACGCTGCCGATCGCGCGCGATCTGTCGCGCAACGGCATCCGCTGCGTGACGATCGCGCCGGGGCTGTTCGAAACGCCGATGCTGCTCGGCATGCCGAAGGAAGTGCAGGACTCGCTCGGCAAGCAGGCGCCGTTTCCGTCGCGCCTGGGCAAGCCGGCCGAATACGCGAACCTTGTGGCGGCGATCCTTGGCAACGTAATGCTCAACGGCGAGACGATCCGCCTGGACGGCGCGGTCCGCCTGCAGCCGAAGTGAGCCTGCGCGCAGCGCCGACCGGGATCCGGTTGTCGGCCTTCGATCGCGGGTCGCGTAGCCTTCTAACCAGCGGACACCGATCCGTCATCCCGGTTGCGCGCAGCGCGGACCGGCGTCCATTGACATTCGCTGCCACCGTTTCCTCAACCGTCGCCGACTAGGAACGCCAGTGCTCGCCCTACTGCGCAAGCTTCTCGCGCCGCTGTCCGCGGCGCTGCTGCTGGCCGCTTGCGCCAGCGCGCCCGATCGCCCGCTCGCCCCTGAGGCCGCATCCGGCTTCCGCCCCGGCCTGCAGACGGCCACAGCATTGCGGCACATGGCCGCGGCCGCGAATCCGCTGGCCGCCGAAGCCGGCCGCGAGATCTTGCGCGGCGGCGGCTCGGCGCTCGACGCGACGATCGCGATGCAGATGGTGCTGACGCTGGTCGAGCCGCAGAGTTCGGGCATCGGCGGCGGCGCGTTCCTGCTGCACTTCGACGGCAAGCGGGTGCAGGCGTTCGACGGACGCGAGACGGCGCCGGCGGCCGCCGACGAGAAGCTCTTCATCGTCGACGGCAAACCGATGCGCTTCCATGACGCGGCCGTCGGTGGCCGCGCGGTCGGCACGCCGGGTGTTCTGCGCATGCTCGAAATAGCGCACCGGCAGCATGGCAAGCTTGCGTGGGCCAGACTGTTTGAACCCGCGATCCGGCTGGCCGAGCAGGGCTTCGCGCTGTCGCCGCGACTGCACATGCTGCTGGCCGGGGAGAAATTCCTTCCCGGCGACGCCGCTGCCCGCGCCCACTTCTACAACGGCGATGGCACGCCAAAAGCAGTCGGCACACTGATGCGCAACCCGCAACTGGCGACGACGCTGCGTGCCGTTGCCGACGGCGGAGCCGATGCTTTCTATCGCAGCGCCATCGCGACCGATATCGTTCGCGCAGTCGGCACGCATCCGAATCCAGGCCGGCTCGAGGCAGCCGACTTCGCACGTTATGAAGCGAAGGAGCGCGCGCCGGTGTGCAGCGATTACCGGCGCTGGCGAATTTGCGGCATGCCACCGCCGTCATCGGGGGGCATCGCGGTGGCGCAGATACTTGGCGTGCTGGCGCAGCGGAACATTGCCGTTTCTCCTCCGCATTCGATCGACGGCCGGCTTGAGCCGCAGGGCGAGGCGGTGCATCTGTTCAGCGAAGCGGGCCGGCTCGCCTTTGCCGACCGCAACGTCTACGTCGCCGACCCGGACTTCGCGCCGATCGACTGGCAGGCGCTGACGCACCCGCGCTATCTCGCCGATCGTGCCAGGTTGATCACCGACAGGAGCATGGGCCGCGCACAGCCTGGCGTGCCGGCCGGCTACACGATGGCCTGGGCGCCGCACGAATCGCAGCGCGAGTCGACCTCGCACATCTCCGTCGTAGACCGCTTCGGCAATGCGGTGTCGATGACGACCTCGATCGAAGACCAGTTCGGCGCGCGGATGATGGTGCGCGGTTTCCTGCTGAACAATCAGCTCACGGATTTTTCGTTCGTCCCCGACGAAGGCGGCAAACCGGTCGCAAACCGCGTGCAACCGGGCAAACGGCCGCGCTCGTCGATGGCACCGACGCTGGTGTTCGATCGTGCCAGCGGCCGATTGTTGGCGACGCTCGGTTCGCCCGGCGGTTCGCAGATCATCGGCTACGTGGCCAGGACGCTGGTCGGTCTGGTCGACTGGGATCTCGACATCCAGCAGTCGATTTCGATGCCGAACTTCGGCAGCCGCAATGGCCCGACTGAACTCGAGCAGGGCCGCTTCAGCGCGGCGCTGATCGATGGCCTGAAGGCCCGCGGTCACGAAGTGCGCGAGATTCCGATGACGAGTGGCCTGCAGGGCATCGTTCGCGTGCGTCTGGCAGATCGTGACGCCTGGTCCGGTGGCGCCGATCCGCGCCGCGAAGGTATCGCGCTCGGCGACTGAGCCGGGGCGACTCGCTAGAATTCAAGGTCGCTCAGTTGAAGGGAGAAAGACGATGACGATCAAGGTCGGAGACCGGTTGCCCGACGGGAAGTTGTGGGAGTACGTCGAGGTCGAAACCGGCGGCTGTTCGATCGGGCCGAATGCATTCAACGTCGCCGATCTGGTCAAGGGCAAGAAGATCGTGATCTTCGGCCTGCCCGGCGCGTTCACGCCGACCTGCTCGGCCAAGCATGTCCCGAGTTACGTGCAGCACTACGATGCGCTGAAAGCGAAAGGCGTCGACGAGATCTGGTGCCTGTCGGTCAACGACGCCTTCGTGATGCATGCCTGGGGTCTGGACCAGAAGGTCGGCAGCAAGGTGCGCATGATGGCCGACGGCTCGGCCGAGTACGCGATCAAACTCGGGCTTGAACTGGACCAGACGACGATCGGCAGGGGCATGCGCTGCAAGCGCTTTTCGATTCTGGTCGATGATGGCGTCGTTAAGAGCGTCAATATCGAAGCCCCCGGCAAGTTCGAAGTCAGCGACGCGGAAACGATGCTGACCCAGCTCGGTTGAGCGAGCGCGGCCGGCAATTCGACGCCGCCCTCGGGCGGCATTGTCAGTTCAGCCGGGCTGCCGCCTGCCGCAGCCGGGCCAGCCGTTCACCAATCTCGAAGGCATCCGGCGGCGCGGGACTCAACGACAGGTAAGCCACCCAGTCCGCGACCGCCGCACGCGGGCACTCGAGGCGTTCATACACGCACGCACGATCACGCCGCTCCTGCGGCTCGTCGGGCACCACCGCGATCAGGCGGTTCAGCACTTCGAGCGCCGCCGGCCACTGTTCGGCCTCCCAATGAATCGCCTTCAGATTGCGCAGCAGGCGGGCCAGGATCTCGCGATCGCTGGCAGCGCGCAGAAAAGGGCCCAGTTTCGCATCGGACCTTTGCGGCATTGCCCGCTTCAACAGGGCGCGAAGATCGTCGGGCGACAGCGTCGCGCCGCCGCCGAAGACGTCGATAAAGGCGGAACCGTCGGCCAGCTTCAGCTTGACGAGGAAGTGCCCCGGAAAGCACACGCCCTGCAGGCGCAATCCAGCGGCCTTGCCGAGTTCCAGATACAGCAGCGACAGCGTGATCGGAATGCCGCGGCGACGCTCGATCACGCGGTGCAGATAGCTGTTTTCGGCAGCCTGATAGTCGCGCTCGGCGCCGCAGAACGTGAGCTCGCCGAAAAAAAGGTGGTTCAGCAGGCGAAGCCGAGAGAGCACGGAGGCGTCGGGCGCAACCCGCGCGCGCAGTTTTCCGCACCAAGCCTGCACCTGGCCAATCGTTCGCTGCGGGTCGCACTCAGGGTCGGCGTAAACCGGCACCTGCGCCGCGGCGGCAAGCAGTGGCAGCACCGCACGATCGCCGCGCTGGACCAATGCGGAAAAGTGTTCGATCGGGGTCATTGCGCACGGGTCATGAAGTCGCGCGGCCGGAACCCAAGTATCCAGAGCACTGCCCCGTACACAGCTGCACCGCCCGCGATGAAGCCGGCTAGCAGCCCGGCACGCAGCATCCAGTGCGCCTGCATTGCGGTCCAGTCGACCTGCCGGGTGCCGAACCAAAGTACCACCGCAAGCACTGCCAGTGCAATGCCGACCTTGACGATGAAAGGTTGCCAACCCGGCGTCGGCACGTACAGTTCGCGACGGCGCAGCCCCGCATACAGCATCGCTGCGTTGGCCAGTGCGCCGAGGCTGACCGAAACCGCCAGCCCGGCGTGCGCGATCAGCGGCACGAGGACCAGATTCGACGCCTGCGTCGTCAGCAGCGCGATCGTGGCGATTTTCACCGGCGTCTTGATGTCCTGCCGCGCGTAAAAGCCTGGGGCGAGAATCTTCACGGCAATAAGGCCGAGCAGGCCGATGGCATAGCCGGTCAGCGCCTGCGCCGTCTGCGTCACGTCGTGCGCGCTGAAGCGGCCGCCCTGGAACAGCACCGCGATCGTGCCCTCGGCAAGCAGGCCGAGCCCAACAGCCGCCGGCGCCGCGATCAGCACGGTCAGTCGCAGACCCCAGTCGAGCAGCCGGCTGTAGTCGTCGGCCCTGCCTTCCGCATTCGCTTTGGAAAGGCTCGGCAGCAGCACAGTGCCCAGCGCGACGCCCAGCAATGCGGTCGGAAACTCCATCAAGCGGTCGGCGAACGCAAGCCAGGTCACGCTGCCGGTGGTCAGGTGTGAAGCGATGTTGGTGTTGATGATGATCGACAGCTGCGCGACCGAAACCGCGAACAGCGCCGGCAGCATCAGGGTCAGGATCCGGCGGACGGCCGCATCGCGCAGCCCGGCACGCAGGCCGCCGAACCGCGGCAGCATGCCGATGGCGGCCAGCGCCGGCAGCTGCAGCGCCAGCTGCAGCACGCCGCCGATCAACACCGCGGCGGCCAGCGCGAGGATCGGCTGCGAGAGTCGAGGTGCCAGCCACAGTGCGCAGGCGATGAAAGAAACGTTCAGCAGCACCGGCGTGACCGCCGGCACGGAAAAACGGCGGAACGTGTTCAACACGCCCGCCGACAGCGCCACCAGCGACATGAACAGGATGTACGGGAACATCCAGCGTGTCATCACGGTGGCCAATTCGAATGTCGGCGGATCGCGGGCCAGGCCCGAGGCGACCAGCCAAACCAGCACCGGCGCGGCAAGCACGCCGGCGATGGACGTCGCCAGGACCGCCCAGAACAGGGCCGAGGCGACGTGGTTGATCGTTTCACGGGTGCGCGACTCGCCCTCGCGCGCGCGCACGTCAGCCAGAATCGGCACGAACGCCTGCTGGAATGCGCCCTCGGCGAACAACCGTCGCAGCAAGTTGGGCAGGCGAAAAGCGACGTTGAAGGCGTCGGTCTCTGCGCTGGCGCCGAATACGCGCGAGATGATCAGGTCGCGTATCAGACCGGTGACGCGGGAAGCCAGCGTCAGGCCCGAGACGGTGACAGCAGCGCGCAGGAGGTTCAAGGGGCGTGTCGGGGCAGCGGTTGCGCTGCCGGGCCGTGTCGCCGCCGTGCTGACGCGAACTTGGCCGGGAAGCGTTGGTTTGCTATAGTTTATGGCTTCGCGTCGACTGGGCGGCTGGATTGCTTGCGGTGGCGCGCAGTTTCGCCAGCGGCGAAACGAAATCGCACGAGAATTTGCACCAGAACGCGACAGGCTTGATCAACATGGCAAACAGCAAACAGGCTCGCAAGCGGGCCCGTCAATCGGTGGGGCGCAACGCGCTGAGGTCGGCGCAACGCACGCGGGTGCGTTCGGCGATCAAATCGGTCCGCAAGGCGATTGCCGCCGGCGATTCGAAGGCGGCGAAAGACGCGTTAAGCGCGGCCACCCGGGTGATCGATTCGCTTGCCGACAAGAACGTAGTGCACAAGAACAACGCGGCCCGAAACAAGAGCCGCCTGGCCGCTGCGATCAAGGCGATGTCCTGATCGCGCAGGCGACCGTCCGGAGTTGACCGGGGGCGCCGTGTCCATGAACAGGCGAAGG
>JBFGOX010000186.1:0-6066 GCA_041565015.1 Burkholderiaceae bacterium | reverse complement strand
TCGAGGTGCTGCGTGACGGCGCCTCGGCGATCTACGGCACGGATGCGATCGGTGGCGTCGTCAACTTCATTCTGAGGCGCGATTACACCGGCATCGAAGTGGCGGCCGAGACGCAGGTTCCGGAAAAATCCGGCGGCAAGGAGTACCGGTTCTCGGTGCTGGGTGGCTACGGTTCGCTCAACAAGGACCGCTTCAACGTGCTCGCGTCGCTCGACTATCGCAAGCAGGATGTGCTGGAAGCGGTCCAGCGCGATTTTTCCAAGACCGGCATCCTGGGCGGGGACGTCGTCTCCGGAACCAGCGGCACCAGTTTCCCAGGCGATCTCGGCGGCTTCGAGCCGTCGCTGCCGAACTGCAACCCGCCGAAGTCGATCCCGAATCCTGCAGGTACCTCCTGCCGCTACGACTTCGTGTCGGACATCGACATCATTCCGGAGAACGAACAACTGACCGGCCTGATCCGCGGGCAGTTCAAGCTGAACCCGGACAACGTCCTGCTAGGCGAATACCTGCGCGCCGAAACGAACACCCTGCAGCGCGTGGCGCCGACACCGAACAACTACTTCATGCCGGCCACGCACCCGCGATTCCCGGCCGGGGCCACGGTCATCAACGTGCCGACCTTCGGCTCGGGCGGCATCGTCAACTTCCGCCAGGTGCCCGGCGGCAAGCGCACGAGCGAGTCCGAGGGCACGTACGAGCGCATGCTGGTCGAACTGCAGGGCTTTGCTTCCGGCTGGGACTACCGGGCGGCGGTTGGCAAGGCGAAGACCAAGAACAAGGAGTTCGTTCGCCGCGGCTATATGAATAGCGATGTCATCCAGCAGGGGCTGATCAACGGACTGGTCAATCCGTTCGGCGACCAGAGCGCTGCCGACGCGGCCGTATTTGACGCGGCGCAGGTCGATGCCAATACCGTCACGGCCACGGGCGACGTCAAGTTCGTCGATGCCCGCGTGACGAAGGACATCTGGCAACTTCCCGCGGGACCGCTGGCGATGGCACTGGGCGGCGAGTATCGGGAAGAGAAATACGACTTCATTGCCACCGATATCAATGCCGTGCTGGTGAACAGCCTCGGCATCGACCCGGACAGCGACGTCTCCGGCAAGCGCGACGTCACCGCGTTCTTCACCGAGTTCTCGATCCCGATCCTGAAGAACCTCGACATGACGCTCGCCGGTCGCTACGACAAGTACAGCGACTTCGGCAACACCACCAACCCGAAAGTGTCGCTGCGCTACCAGCCAACGCAGCAGGTGCTGGTGCGCGGCTCGTTCAACAAGGGTTTCCGGGCGCCGACCCTTTACGAGATCTTCCAGCCGTTTTCGCTGACCTTCACCAGCGACAACTACGACGATCCGCTGCTGTGTCCCGGCGGGGTGGCGGTTCCCGGTGCCTCGGCTGGCGTGGTCTGCGGCCAGCAGGTCCGGCAGCGCAACAGCGGGCCGGCGTCGGTTGGCCTGGGGGCGAGCGCGCTGCAACCGGAGAAGTCGAAGACCTACACCTTTGGCTTCGTGCTGGAACCGATGCGCATGGTCAGCGTCGGCGTGGATTTCTGGTGGATCAAGCTCAGCAACCAGATCAGCGCGTTGCAGGAGCAGGCGATCTTCGGCGATCCGACGAAGTACGCGGGCCGCTTCGTCCGCTGCGGCCAGCTTTCCGCAGCCGAGCGCGGCAACATCGACACCTGCCTGAACTTCCCGGCGTTCGATCCGATCGCCTACATCGACACGCCGAACGAAAACCTCGGCAAGCTGAACACCAACGGCGTGGACCTGTCGGCGACGCTGCGCTTTCCGAGCGGGCCCTACGGCACCTTCGGTCTGAACCTCGACGGCACGTACATTGACAAGTTCGAATACCAGCGTGAGATTGGCGGCGAATTCATCCAGAACGCCGGCCGCTACGCCGATACGGCACCGGTCTTCCGTTGGCAGCACGTGCTGACCGCCACCTGGCGCATGGGCCCGTGGAGCGCCGCCCTGGCCAACCGCTACAAGAGCGGGTACACGGACCAGGATCCGCAGTTCGACGTCGGCAGCTACTCGACTTTCGATGCCGCCGTTACCTGGACCGGTGTCCGCAACCTGACGCTGACGGCCGGCATCAAGAACCTTCTCGACGAGGACCCGCCGCAGACGGTTCAGCTGACGACGTTCCAGAGGGGTTACGACCCGCGGTTTACCGATCCGCGCGGCCGCACTTTCTGGGCCCGCGTGTCCTACAAGTTCTTCTGAGCTGGAAGCAGGAGTCTGGAAGGCTGGCCCGCGGCCGCAAGGCCGCGGGCTTTTTCTTTGCCCGCGCCTGGCATCCGAGGCGAGACCTTTTCCCGGCGCGCAGTTCAGGTGCCGGCGGAGCCGGTCGGCCAACCGACAGGCCGGTGAGGCCGGGACGGGTCGAAGATTCGGGTCGCGGCGCTAGCTTCTATGAGGGCACGCGCATCCACAACCGCGCCAGATCCGCGGTGCCGTCGGTGCCCCCAACGGCCTTGAGCGTCTGCGCCGCTTTCTGCTTCTGGCCGGCCCGCAGCTGCGCGATGCCCAGGTGCAGGTTCGCATCCTGCGGTTGCCGCAGATTTCCCTTCTTGATGCCCTGCTGGATCAGGCCGATGCCCTTCTCATGCTGGCCCAGGCCCGTGTACGCGAGCCCGATACGGACCAGCGCGTCGCCACTCTTGTCGTTGACCGCCTCCGCTTCGGCGGTGGCGAGATCGGCGGCGGCATTGCCGGCGCGCTGTGCCGCCAGCGCCAGCAGACGCTTCTGCCGCTCGGCGTCTTCGCCCTTGCCGAGTTTGCCGTTGCCGAAGCCTTCGTCGAGAAGCTTCTTGGCCTCGGCGGCCTGGCCCTGCTGCAACGCCAGTTGCGCGTACTCCATGTAGTCGGCGGCGGACTCCAGTGTCTTGGTCGCCGCGCGCAGCCGGTAGATCTCGAGGCTGAGCCGGTTCGAGAACCCCGGCTTCGATTCGATGCGCAACAGCAGGTCGGCCCAGTATTCGCGTTTCGGGTAGTGCATGACCAGCCGCTCGAGCGCGGATATATAGGCCGCACGATCGCCGCCGCTGCGGCCGGCGATGTTGGCGAGCATCTGCAACTTGTCTTCGTCCGGTGTGCGTCCCGCTCGTTCGGCGGCCTGGACATCGGCAAGCGCTT
Source organism: Burkholderiaceae bacterium (assembly GCA_041565015.1). Lineage (GTDB taxonomy): Bacteria > Pseudomonadota > Gammaproteobacteria > Burkholderiales > Burkholderiaceae_F > JADJWR01. Next base: position 2,914 of record JBFGOX010000186.1, on the reverse strand, counting down.
CCTTGCTCGCGGCAGCGAAGTCGCCAGAAAGGTAGTAGGACTGGATCATCAGCGAGCGGGTCGCCGAATCGCCCGGGTTCGAGCGCAGCGCGCGCTGCGCCCAGTTGGCGGCGTTCTTGTAATCCTTGCCTCGATAGAAAATGCCGGCCAGGGTGGCCGCGTAGCGGCCCTGATCAGCGTCGGACAGCCGGCCGGAATTGATCAGCGCCTGCAACGAATTGATGGCCTCGCCGTAGTTGCCGCCAGCCACCGCCGCGGACGCGCGCATCTGCTCGATCAGGAAATTCTCGTAGGCGGTGCGCTTCGGCACTTCCTCGGCTTCGCGCAGCTTGGCCAGCGCATCGCTGTACTTGCGCGCCTTGATCAGATCGCGCGCGGCCTGCAGCGGCTTGCCGATCTCGGCGCGCACCGCCTCCTGGGCGTAGGCGGCGGTCAAACCGGTGCTGCCGTCAGGTTGAGTTCCGAAGGCGGCGAAAACCGCGGCGGCCGTCAAGGCAACGCGGACACTCTTGCGCAAACGTGCACGAAACATCTGTCGCGACTCCAAACAGCGTGCGCCGGCCCGATGGCGGCACGGCGCGTAAGCAACATGCCGGCGCAGCGGAAGCCTTGCGTTGCAGGCGGACGGGCTCCCGCGGAGTCGGCGGCCTTGCCGCCCCGACTGGCCGGCTACTTCACGAACTGCTCGTTGCCCACCAGTCCCAGTTTAGTGACGCCGAGCCTCTGCGCCGAGGCCATCACCGCGGCAACGTCCTTGTACTCGGCGAGCTTGTTCGGCCGCAGGTGAACCTCGGGTTGGACCGGCCTTTGCGCCGCATCGATCAGCCGCTCCTCGAGGGCCGCCCGCGTGGACACGACCTCGCCGTTCCAATAAACGGTGCCGTCGAAGTCGACGTCGATCGTCACCACGACCGGCTGCTCGAGCGGCGGCGGCGGGTTACCGATCGGCATGTTCAGGTTCACCGCGTGCAACTGGATCGGGATCGTGATGATCAGCATGATGATCAACACGAGCATCACGTCGATCAGCGGCGTGGTGTTGATGTCGATCATCACGTCAGGTTCCTGCGAGCCCGCGCTCGGTCCGACACTCATACCCATAACACTCTCCTCGTCTTGGCCGGCTCGCGCGCGGAAACTTCCGGCACGCGCCGCCGGTCATCGTCGCCTACGAACTTCCTACGCCCAACTGCGGCTCGGTGACGAAACCCACTTTCTGGATGCCGGCCCGCTGGCAGGCGAAGACCACGCGGCCGACGAATTCATAGCGGCCGCCAAGGTCGCCGCGAATGTGAACTTCCGGCTGCGGCTGCTGCGTGGCGATGTCCTTCAACCGGCTGACCAGTTCATCGTTGTCGCGAACCTTCTGCATGCCCCAGTAGACGTCGCCATCCTTGGTGACGGCGATTTCGATGTTCTCCGGTGCCGTCTGCCGCGGGACGTTCTTTTCCTTGGGCAGGTCAAGGGTGATCGACTGCGTGACGACCGGAATCGTGATCAGGAAGATGATCAGCAGCACCAGCATCACGTCGACCAGCGGCGTGGTGTTGATTGCCGAAATCGCTTCGTCTTCGCCGTTTTCGGCTGGTCCGACGCTCATCGCCATGACGGCTCTCCTGATTGCGGGCTCAGCGCGCGCGGGCGCCGGCGGCCGCCGCCACGCCGCCAGACGCCGCTTCCGCGCGCCGGCCGAGCAGAACGGCGTGCACGTCGGAGCCGAATGCGCGCACCGTTTCCATCAAAACCTTGTTGCGGCGAACCAGCCAGTTGTATCCCATCACCGCCGGCACGGCGACCGCCAGGCCGAGCGCGGTCATGATCAGCGCCTCGCCAACCGGGCCGGCGACCTTGTCGATCGACGCCTGGCCGGCGATACCGATCGCGGTCAGCGCGTGATAGATGCCCCAGACGGTGCCGAAAAGGCCCACGAACGGCGCGGTCGAGCCGACGGTGGCCAGGAACGCGAGGCCGTCCTGAAGACGGTTGTTGATGTTGTCGACCGACCGCTGCACCGACATCGTGACCCAGGTGTTCAGGTCGATGTTCTCGGTCAGCGCGCCTTCATGATGTTGATTGGCATCCAGCCCGGTCTCGGCGATGTAACGGTAGGCGCTGGCCGGTTTCAGGCTAGCGGCGCCTTCCTTCAGCGAATTGGCCTTCCAGAAGCCCTGGCCCATCGCCCGGCCTTCACGGCCGAGCTTCGACTGCTCCCACAGCTTGACGAAGATGATGTACCAGCTGCCCATCGACATGATCACCAGGACGATCAAGGTGCCCTTCGAGACCCAGTCGCCCGTGCGCCACATCGCTTCGAGTCCGTACGGGTTGTCGATGACCTCCTTGGTGATGGTCGGTGTGATCCCGACCGCGGGCGCAGGTGCTGCCGGCGCCTCTGCGGCTGGCGCCTTTGTGGCTTCCTGCTGCGCGGTTGCCGGCAGCGGAACGGCAGACACGAAGGCGGCAAGCATCACGGCGAGACAGGCCGCCTGGCGACGAATGAAGGAAATCATCGGAACTTCTCCTTGTGGGGCATATGAGTCAATGGGTCGCGCCCATAGGCGCATGCTGCGCGAAAGCCTTTTGAGCTGCTTCACGCAAAAAATCAGCGGATCTTAAAACTGATCGGCGCCTGGACGCGGACATCCTGTCCCTGTCCCTGGCACGTCAGTCCGGACTGCACGGCGGACAGCGCCGGGCGGTTGAAGATGCGGTGGCTGGACGACTTGATGTCGACGTTCTTGATGTCGCCCTTTCCCGTGACGGTGAACTCGATCACCACCTCGCCCTCGATGCCGTCGAGCAGCGCTTCACGCGGGTAAGAGATCGAGGACATGACCTGCACGTAGTTCGGGCAAACCACACGCGCGCTCTTCGGTCCGGCTGGCGGGGCCGGCGGCGGCGGTGGCGGCGCCAC
>JBFGOX010000185.1:0-6067 GCA_041565015.1 Burkholderiaceae bacterium | reverse complement strand
GCCGGCCGACGCCCAGCCCGCAGCGGCGTACGGGAACGTCGGGCGCGACGAGGAGCGAGGGGCAGGGCGTGTCGCCAAGTGCGGGACCGCCCTGCCGCTTCACCCGAATCCCGTCGCCGTCGTCACGGGCTCCCGTCGCGTTCGCCGCAGCGGTTCGACCGCGTGCCCGAGGGGAGAGCTACGCCGCCCGCACCGGCATGCGGATCACCTGCGCAGCAACCTGGCCGCGCAGCTTCGCCAGCAGCTCGGCCTGCCGCGCGCGCGCCTTGTCGAGGTGCTGCATCTTCACGTGGCCGTAGCCGCGGATGTCCTCGGGGATGCTGGCCAGCTGCACGGCGAGCGCGTGGTTGTCGGTGGCGAGTTTGCCGAGCAGCTCGTCGACAAGTCGCTCGTATTCGCCGATCAGCGCGCGCTCGGTGCGGCGCTCGGCGTTGTAGCCAAAGATGTCCAGTCTTGTGCCGCGCAGGAACTTGAACTTCGCCAGCAGCGAGAACACCGGGATCACCCAGGCGCCGTAGCGCTTCTTGCCGGCGCGACCGGTCTCTGGATTCGGTTTGGCGATCAGTGGCGGCGCCAGGTAATAGTTGAGTTTGTAGCTGCCTTTGAACATCGAGCCGATCCGCTCCCGGAACGCCGGATCGGTGTGCAGCCGCGCAACTTCGTATTCGTCCTTGTAGGCGAGCAGCTTGAAGTAATAACGGGCAACCGTCTCGGTGAGCTTGGTCGAGCCCAGGCGGTCCGATTCGACCTTGCGCACGCGCTCGACCAGGCCTGCATAGCGCTGCGCGTAGGCGGCGTTCTGGTAACCGGCGAGGAACTCGACGCGGCGGCTGACGATTTCCTCCAGTGACGAGGCGCGCTTGAACTCGATCACCTGCGCCGGGAAGGCGGATCTCTTCACCGCTTCGAGGTCATGCGCCGCCGCGCGTCCCCATTCGAAGGCGCGCTTGTTGGCGTCGATCGCCACGCCGTTCAGTTCGATCGCCCGCATCAGCGTCTCGTAGGCGAGCGGGATCCAGCCCTTCTGCCAGGCGAAGCCGAGCACGAAGGGGTTGGTGTAGATGCCGTCGCCGAGCAGTTGCGTGGCCAGCCCGGTCGCGTCGACGGCCGCGGCGCGATCGTCGGATCCGACCGCTTCGCGCACCTGCTGCAGCATGCCGGCGGTGCCGAACTGCCAGTTCGGGTTCCTGACGAAATCCGCGGTCGGCGACTCGGCCGTGTTCAGCACGGCTTTCGTGCGGCCGGCGTGGATCTTCGACAACGCGTCGTTGCCGGCGGTGGTGATGAGATCGCAGCCGAGCACGAGGTCGGCCTCGCCCATCGCGATGCGCGTGGCGTACAGATCCTCGGGCGAAGGTGCCAGCCGCACGTGCGAAGACACTGCGCCGCCTTTCTGCGCCAGGCCGGCCATGTCGAGCACCGACAGTGCCTTGCCTTCGATATGTGCAGCCATGCCGAGCAACTGGCCGATCGTCACCACGCCGGTGCCGCCGACGCCGGTGATGACGATGCCGTAGCTGCGTCCGGCGCGAAGCAGCGGCACTTCGGGCAGCGGCAACTGCGGCGGGGTCACGCCTGCGGCCTTGCCTTTCTTCAGCCGGCCGCCTTCGACGGTGACGAAGCTCGGGCAGAAGCCCTTCACGCACGAATAATCCTTGTTGCACGAGGACTGGTTGATGCGCCGCTTGCGGCCGAACTCGGTTTCGACCGGCTCGACCGACAGGCAGTTGGATTGCACGCTGCAATCGCCGCAGCCTTCGCAGACCAGTTCGTTGATCACCACGCGGCGCGGCGGATCGGGAAAGACGGTCTTCTCGGGCGTGTTCTTCTTGCGCCGGCGCCGCTTTTCCGAGGCGCAGGTCTGGTCGTAAACGAGCACCGACACGCCCGGGTAATCGCGCAGTTCGCGCTGCACGCGGTCGAGTTCGTCGCGGTGATGCACGGTCACGCCGGGGGCGAGTGCCCAGGCGTCGCCGGTGGCGCCGTGCGCATTCACGGCGCTGTGGTCGCGCTCTTCGTTGCCGGCATATTTCTCCGGCTCATCGGTGACGATGACGATCCTGCGCACACCCTCGGCGTAAGCCTGCTGCGTGATCTTCGGCGCGGTGAGCTGACCGTCGGTGGGCTGGCCGCCGGTCATCGCCACGGCGTCGTTGAACAGGATCTTGTAAGTCATCGGCACGTTGGCAGCGACGGCAGCGCGCAGCGACAGCGAGCCGGAGTGGAAGTAAGTGCCGTCGCCGATGTTGGCGAAGATGTGCCTTGTTTCGGTGAACGGCTGCTGGCCGATCCACGAGGCACCTTCGCCGCCCATCTGCGTGAAGGTCGACGTGCCGCGGTCCATCCACAGCGCCATGTAGCTGCAGCCGATGCCGGCGGTGGCGCGTGAGCCTTCCGGCACCACCGTCGACGTGTTGTGCGGGCAACCGGAGCAGAAATACGGCGTGCGCTCGGCAACGACGCGCGGGGCAGCCAGCGCCGTTTCCTTGGCGTCGATGATCGCCAGCCTTGCCGCCATGCGCGCACGCACGTCGGCCGGCAGTTCGAACCGGCCCACGCGCGCGACGATCGCCTTGGCGACGATCGCCGGCGAAAGCTCGTAGTGCGCCGGCAGGACCCAGCTGCCCTGCGGCACCGCCCATTCGCCGCCGTCAGTTTCGTCGAACTTGCCGATCACCCGCGGCACGCGCCTGCCGGTGCCGATCCAGGAGAACAGCGTTTCCTTCAGCTGATATTCGACGAGCTGGCGCTTTTCCTCGACTACGAGGATTTCTTCCAGCCCGTCGGCGAACGCGCGCACCGCGGTGGCTTCGAGCGGCCAGACCATGCCGACCTTGAACAGCCGGATACCAATGCGCGCGCAAGTCTCTTCGTCCAGCCCGAGGTCGGCCAGCGCCTGTCGCGTGTCCTGGTAAGCCTTGCCGCTGGCAACGATGCCGAATCGCGCCCGCGGCGAATCGATGATCGTCTGATTGAGCTTGTTCGCGCGGCAGTAGGCCAGCGCCGCATAAAGCTTGTAGTCGAGCAGCCGCGCTTCCTGTTCCAACGGCGTGTCGGGCCAGCGGATGTTCAGCCCGCCGGGCGGCATCGTGAAATCGCCGGGCAGTATGAGTTGCACGCGCTCGGGGTCGACCATCACGGCGCTGCTCGCCTCGACGACTTCGGTGACCGTCTTCATGGCGACCCACACACCCGCATAGCGGCTCATCGCGAAACCGTGCAGGCCGAGATCGAGATATTCCTGCACGCTGGCCGGATACAGCACCGGGATCAGGCAGGCCTTGAAGACGTGGTCCGACTGGTGCGGCAGTGTCGAACTCTTGGCGGCGTGATCATCGCCGGCCAGCGCCAGCACGCCGCCGAGCGGGCTCGTGCCCGCCGCATTGGCGTGCTTGAACACATCGCCCGTGCGATCGACGCCCGGTCCCTTGCCGTACCACATCGCGAACACGCCGTCGTACTTCGCGCCCGGATACATGTTGACCTGCTGCGTGCCCCATACGCTGGTGGCAGCAAGATCCTCGTTGACGCCCGGCTGAAACTTGATGTGGTGTTTCTCGAGATGCTTGGCGGCGCGCCACGCGGTCTGGTCGACCGACCCGAGCGGGCTGCCGCGATAGCCGCTGATGAATCCGGCGGTGTTCAGACCGGCAATCGCATCGCGGCTGCGCTGCAGCATGGCCAGGCGCAGCAGCGCCTGCGTGCCGCTCATATAAGCGCGGCCCTTTTCCAGCGTCCAGCGGTCTTCGAGGGAGATGTCCGTCAGCGCGCGGCGAACGGATTCGGGCAACGGGGCGTTCATGCTGTCCTCAACCAAAAATTTTGTCTTTGGGCGGCGTGCCGGTGGGACAAGGGTCGATCCCGCGGCGCGCGTCCGGGTGCTGCCTTGTGGGCGGCGCCGGCGAGCCGAGGGCGCGAGGCTAGCACTGGCCCAGCCTGTGCTCAATCGGTTTGTATGTGCGTAAGGTCCACAGGGCGCATCGCAAGCCGCAACGTTCGCCAGCACCATGCAAGACCGCGCGGTCTCCGCGATACGGGTCGGATCGCCGCAATGCGTGGGGCGCGACTGACGCAGCCAGATCACGGGGCGCAGCCTCGTGAGACGCCCGGATACGACGGTTGAACGCCGATCGTCCTCGCTGTCAAGACCTGATGCCGTGACGCGGGCATCGCATTGAGCCTTTATCCTCGCGCGGATGTTGCGCAGAACAATTGCAGCGGTCGCGCTGCTGGGTTTGGGCGGGCTCGGCGGAGGGTTGCTGCTTCTTGACCGGTCCGCCGAAGCACCGGAGGTCATCGAGGCGGTCGCCGTCGTGACGGCACCGCCGACCGCGGAGACAGCGCCGCCGGTCGAAGCGATCGAACCTCCGCCACTTCAGACGCAGACGATCGAGATCGGCAAGCGAGACACGCTGGTTGCAGCGCTGCGTCGTGAAGAGATTTCGTCGTCGGCTGCACACGAGATTGCGACGGCCCTGCGCGATGCAGGCGCGTCGTTGCGGCGAATTCGTGCCGGCGCGCGGCTCGAACTGGCGCGCGACGGCGACGGGCAGCCCGTGGCGCTGAGCTATTCGCCCAGTGCGTGGCTGCGCTTCGAGGCGAAGGCGTCCGACGACGGCTGGACTGGCGAGCGCTACGACACCGAACCGGATATCCGGCTTGAGGTTCGCGAAGGTTCAGTCGCAAATTCGCTTTGGGATACGGTCGACAGCGGCGCGGTTTCGGCACAGCTGATGCTCGATCTGGTGAGTCTGTTCGAATCGGAGTTCGACTTCACGGCGGATACGCAGTCCGGTGACCGCTTTCGTCTGCTCGTCGAAGCACGCTATGCCGATGATGAATATGTCGAGGATGGCCGCATCGTGGCCGCGCAGTACCGGACCTCCGACGGCCAGACGATGACCGGCATCGGCTTCGAGTCTTCCGATCGCTTCACGTACTTCGATGCCGAGGGCCGCTCGCTGCGCAAGATGTTCCTGCGTTCGCCGCTGCGCTTCACGCGCATCAGTTCCGGTTTCACCTATCGCCGGCCACACCCAATACTGGGCGGCGTTCGGCCGCATCTGGCGATCGATTACGCGGCGCCGCGGGGCACGCCGGTGTGGGCCGTCGCCGATGGCGTGGTCGAGTTTGCCGGCCGCAAGGGCGGCAACGGCATTCAGGTGCTGCTGAGCCACCGCAAGGGCTACAAGACCTACTACAACCATCTGTCACGCGTCGCTAAGGGCGTCCGGCGCGGCGCGCGCGTCACGCAGAAACAGGTGATCGGCTACGTCGGCTCGACCGGGCTTTCGACCGGACCGCACCTCGACTACCGCGTACGCGTCCGCGGCAGGTTCGTGAACCCGCTTTCGGAGAAGTTCCTGCCGGGCGAACCGATTCCTGCCGCCAACCGCGCGGCATTCGAGGCCCGGGCCGCCTCGCTGCTCGACCGCCTCGAGCGCGAAGCGCCCTTCTCGACGACCTGAGCCGCGCCCGCTACAAGGCGGCGGCAGTACGCAAGAAACCTTCTGCCGCCGTCGGCCCTGATAAGGGTCGTCCTGCCGGCTGAGTTCGCCGGCCCTTCGTCAATGGCTCGTGACCGGCGGCTTGTGCCACTCGGCCCAATCCGTCCACGCGGCGAGCACGACGACGATGACGCCGGTGGCCGCCGTGCTCCACATCGCCAGTGACAGGCCCGTGAATCCCAGCAGCATCGGCGAGATCGCCACCCACAGGCCGATCAGCAGACTCGCACGCTCCGGCCACGGGTCCGGGAAGTACACGTCGATGAACTCGACGGCGACGATCGCTGCGCCGAACAGGATCGCATTCCAGAACGCCGCGCCGTGATCGGTGAATCCCAGGATCCACGGCGAAGCGATCAGCCACGCCCCGAGCACGACGCTCAGCCAGTCTCTCCACTGCATCCGTGACAGCATGGTCAACCTCCCACCAACAGGGTTGTCGAGGAAGTATTAAGTTAGACGGTCGGCGGCGCGGAACTGTTCCATTGGCCGTGCCCCGGCCACGGCACGGGCCGACGCACGGCCGCTTAGGACTTTCTTGCCTCAAGGGACGTCGGCGG
>JBFGOX010000184.1:0-6100 GCA_041565015.1 Burkholderiaceae bacterium | reverse complement strand
GCGGCAGACACAGATCGCAGCCGGTGCACTGCGTTGCCAGCACCGTGTGCATCAGTTTCGGCGCGCCGACGATGGCGTCGACCGGACAGGCCTGAATGCACAGCGTGCAGCCGATGCAAAGCCGCTCGTCGATCACCGCCACGGTCAGCGGCTTTTCGACGCCGTGGTCCTGATTCAGCGGCAGTGCCGGACGCCCCAGCAGCGACGCCAGCTTGGCGATGCCGGCGGCGCCGCCCGGCGGGCACTGGTTGATCTGTGCCTGCCCGGCGGCAATCGCCTCGGCGTACGGCCGGCAGGCCGGATAGCCGCAGCGCGTGCACTGCGTCTGCGGCAGCAATGCGTCGATGCGCTCGACCAGGCCTGCGGAATCCATGCCAGGCAATTTAGCGCAGTGCCGGCGGCGGATGCTCAGCGCGACCGTTCGACCGCGGCCAGCGTATCGCGATAGCGGGGCCGGCGGGGGCCGCCGATTGCCACCGCGCGTTGCGCGGCCGAGCGCGCCGGCTCGATGCGCTCGAGCGCCAGCAGCACGTGCGCGAGATTGTTCCAGGCGTCGGCGTGATCGGGCGCGATCTGCACGCTGCGCTCGAATGCCGCGCGGGCCGCGGGCAGATCTTTCGTCGCGAAAGCCGCATTGCCGAGGCCGAACCAGGCATTGGCCAGTTGCGGCGCGCGCTCGGTCAGCGCGGTGAAGGCGGCGCGGGCCGCGGCGGGGTCGACACGTTCGAGCGCCGCGGCAGCGGCCAGCAGGTCATCGGGCGCAACGGTGGCAGGCAACCGATCCGGCGCCGCTGCCACCATGGCCCAGTGCCCGCTGCGTGCCCACGTGCGCTCGAAGACCGTCAGCGGCATGCGCTGGGCGCGGGTCAGGCCGGAGTGCAGCACGATGTCCTGGCGCTCGAGATCGAAGCCGATCACCACCGCGTAGTGCCAGATCGGCGCGATCGGCAGCGACAGGTTCTGCAGCACGATCACCGGCAATCCGCGCGCGACCTCGTCGAGCACCGCGTTCAGCCGCGGCGGCAGTTCGACGGCCAGCCGCCCATGGCGGCGCGCCGCCGCCAGCATTTCCGGCTGCAGGCTGCCCTGCCGTTGCGGCACGTAGACCTGCGCCCGCAGCGTTTCGGCATCGACACTGATGCCGCTGGCCGCGAGCGCCATCGCCAGCGAAGCAGGCCCGCACTGATACTCGTCCTGCGCAACAAAAGGGACCTGCGCAAGCAGGACGGTCGAGGCCAGATGCGCCGGCGGTGCCGCCCGCAGCCGGTCGGACTGCGGAGTACCGGCGCAGCCCGCTGCGAGCAGCGCAGAAACGACAACCCCCGCGACGGCGGGGGTTGCGCGCAGCGGCCGACCGGATGTCACCGGATCGGGCGGGTGAACGGATAGACCTTGGTCAGCCCGAGAATGTCGGTGATCAGCAGAATCACGAACACCGCGAACAGCAGGCCGATGATGTCTCCGCCCGGCGGCAGCGCGTCGAGCCGATCCGCGAGCAGGCGCGCCTCCTCGTTGGTGAGCGAGGCGACGCGTGCCTGCACCTGGGCCGGGTCGACGCCGCGTGCGGTGAGCGCCTCGCGTACCTCCTGGCGGGCCAGCAGATCAGCGACGCGGTCCTGCACCGACGCCACCGCCGCGATTGCTTCTGAGGTCGTGACGAGGCTCGCCTGTGCAGGAAGCGGCATTGCCGTCGTGAGCAGGCAGAAGGCGGCAACGATCGAGGTCAGGCGCTTGAAGTTGGACATCATGCGGTCTCCTTGCTGACAGGGCGAACAGTCTTGCCGACGAATACCGGCACCAGGCCGGCAGGCTAGTTGTTCGCGCGGATGAAATCTCGAACGCGAGGGTAAATCATCTCGCGCCAGCGGCGGCCGGAGAAGATGCCGTAGTGGCCGGCGCCTTCGGCCGTCAGATGCAGCTTCTTGTCCTTCGGTATGCCGCTGCAAAGGTCATGCGCCGCCTGCGTCTGGCCGCTGCCGGAAATGTCGTCCAGTTCGCCCTCGACGGTGAACAGCGCCACCGTGCGGATGTCCTGCGGCCGTACGCGTTTGCCGCGAACGTCCCATGTGCCCTTCGGCAGCCGCTGTTCCTGGAACACGACCTTGATCGTCTCCAGGTAGTACTCGGCCGGCAGGTCGATGACCGCGTTGTATTCGTCGTAGAACTGGCGATGCGCTTCGACGTCGTCGAGGTCGCCCTTGACCAGATCGAGGTAATAGTCCCAGTGCGAATTGAGGTGGCGATCGGGGTTCATCGCCACGAAGCCGGCGTGCTGCAGGAAGCCCGGGTAGACCTTGCGCAGGTAGCCCGGATGCGACGACGGCACGGTGAAGATCACGTTGTTCTCGAACCAGCCGAAGTTCTTGCGCATCGCCAGCGCGTTGACCTGCGTCGGTGAGCGGCGCGCGTCGATCGGACCGCCCATCATCGTCATCGATTTGGGCAGGTGGGGGTCCTTGTCGCTGGCCATCAGCGAGATGGCGGCGAGCACCGGCACGGTCGGCTGGCAAACCGAGATCACATGCACGTCCGGGCCGATGTGGCGGATGAACTCGCGCACGTAGTCGACGTAATCATCGAGGTGGAACGGGCCCTTGGACACCGGAACCAGGCGCGCGTCGATCCAGTCGGTGATCCACACGTCGTGCTCGGGCAGCAGCGTCCGCACGGTATCGCGCAACAGCGTGGCGTGGTGTCCGGACAACGGCGCGACAACGAGCACGCGCGGATCCGCCGCGCGTTTCGACAACTTGGCCGGCATCTGCCTTGAAAAATGCAGCAGCCTGCAGAACGGCTTGTCGACGTCGACTTCTTCGACGACCGGCACCGCCGAGCCATTGATCGAGGTCGGACTGAGGCCGAATTCGGGCTTTTCGTAGCGCTTGCCGATCCGGTGCAGCAGATCGTAGCCAGCCGCCAGCCGGCGTGACATCGGCGTGTAGGCGAGCGGGCTGTAGGGGCTGGAGAACAGTTCCGATGTGGCCTGCGCCCACACCGAAAGCGGATTCATCAGGCGGCGCTGCAGTTCATGCAGGTGGTAGAGCATTCAGCCCTCCCTGGAACAAGTTCCTCCCGATCACTTCGCTTTCGTACCGTACCTGTTCAATGCTCGCTGATCAGCCGTGCTTCCGATCCGCCGAGAAGATGGCCCGATTGATGTCTTTCCAACTGGTCAGACCAGTCACGCGGGCGAGCATAACGCAATTAGGCGTTTCTACCAGTAGTTCTCGACCGCCATGTGGCCCGGCGCGCCGCGCCGCGAGGTCGTGTAGCCACGCGAGGCCAGCAGCTTGCGCGTGTCGTCGACCATTTCCGGGTTGCCGCAGATCATGATCCGCGATCGCTCGTGGTCGAGCGGCAAGCCGACCCGGCCCTCGATGGAATGGTCGTCGATGAGCGGCGGAATTCGCCGCTCAAGGGCGCCCGGCACTTTCGCGCGCGTCACGGCCTGCGTGTAGTGAAGCCTGGTCTGCATGTCGGCAAACAGTTCGTGCTCTCGAAAGGCCTCGATCGTATCGGCGTATGCGAGTTCGTTCGGGTAGCGGACGCTGTGCACCACGATCAGGTTTTCGTACAGCTCCCACGTGCGTGGATCCCACAGCATCGAGATGAACGGCGCCAGACCGGTGCCGGTGGACAGCATCCACAGGTCGGCGCCTTTTTCGAAGCGGTCGAGGGTCAGGAAGCCGTAATTGGTCTTCTCGACGTAGACGGTGTCGCCGACCTTCAGGCGCGCCAGTTCGGAGGTGAACTCGCCGCCGGGAACAACGATCGAGTAAAACTCCAAATGCTCGTCATAATCCGCCGAGACGATCGAATAGGCGCGCCAGACGATCTTCTCGCCCGACGGGTTCTTCGGGTTGTTCGGGTCCGGCTTCTTGACGCCCAGACGCGCGAACTGGCCGGGCGTGAAGCGAAAACCCTTGAAGCGCGTCAGGCGAAACGAGAAAAGGTTAGGCGCCCACGGATGGATCCACAGGATCTTTTCCGCGGTGTATTTGTCGGGGGCGACCATGTCCGGGAGCGTTCAAGGTGTACGCGACGACGCGCGTTGCACGTGCACCTTGAACGGAAGTGCTTGCGCAGCCGGCTTGGGGCGGAGCAGGAAGGAACGCGAGCACCTGCGTGCTCGTGCTCCGGCGAAGCCGGGCCGGCCCGAAAGCCGGACCGCGGAACGGCCTGGCGCCGGCTGCGATGGCAATTGCAACGAAAGCAGAGACAGCGCGGCAGCGACGTCAATCACCGCTCGAGATACTTCAGCTTGTCGGCAACGTCCTTCCAGTCGTCCGCGTCTTCCGGGTGCGGCTTCATGCGGGTGATCGACGGCCAGTTCTTGGCGAGCTCGACGTTCAGCGCGATGAACTTGCGCTGATCCTCGGGCACGTCCTCCTCGGCGTAAATGGCGTTGACGGGACACTCGGGAATGCACACGGCGCAGTCGATGCACTCGTCGGGCTCAATGACGAGCATGTTCGGGCCTTCGCGGAAGCAGTCGACCGGGCACACATCGACGCAGTCGGTGTACTTGCACTTGATGCAGGATTCAATGACGACGTGAGTCATCGGCGCGCGCGTTCATTGCGTTAGACATCGTTATTCTACGCGGCGCGTCGCGGCATCCGGCCGCGAGCCCGCGACCATGAAGGGGAAAAAATGGTCAACTTCGCAGTTCGCCGCCGCCTGCTCGCCGCCGCCGCCGCGGCGACGGTCGCTCCGACGATCGGCCGCGCGCAGACGCGGGCTGCCGCGCCGATCCGCATCGGCGAAATCAACAGCTACACGACGATTCCGCAGTTCCTCGTTCCGTATCGCAAGGGCTGGGAACTGGCGGTCGAGGAAGTCAACGCCGCCGGCGGACTGCTCGGCCGTCGTGTCGAGGTCATCGACCGCGACGATGCCGGCAAGCCGGACGACGCGGTTCGCCACGCGACCGAACTCGTGTCGAACGAGAAGGTCGACCTGCTCGCCGGCACGTTCCTGTCAAACGTTGGTCTCGCGGTGTCCGACTTCGCGCTGCGCAACAAGGTCCTTTTCGTCGCCAGCGAACCGCTGACCGACGCGCTGGTGTGGGAAAAGGGCAACCGCTACACGTTTCGCCTGCGCGCCAGCACGCACATGCAAAGCGCGATGCTGGTCGAGCAGGCAGCGAAGCTGCCGGCCAGGCGCTGGGTGACGATCGCGCCGAACTACGAATACGGCCAGAGTGCCGTGGCCAGCTTCAAGGCGCTGCTCAAGCGCGCGCGCCCCGACGTCGAGTTCGTCGCCGAACAATGGCCCGCTCTGGGCAAGCTGGAGGCCGGCAGCACCGTGCAGGCGGTCCTCGCCGCGCGCCCGGAGGCCGTGTTCAACGTCACATTCGGTGCCGACCTGGCGCGCCTGGTGCGCGAGGGCAACCTGCGCGGGCTGTTTCCCCGCGTGCCCACGGTGAGCCTGCTGTCGGGCGAGCCCGAGTACCTCGACGTGCTGAAGGACGAGACGCCGAAGGGCTGGATCGTCACCGGCTATCCGTGGGACCAGATCGACACGCCGGAGCACGCGAAGTTCTTCAACGCGTATTACAAGCGGCACAACGACAATCCGCGCCTTGGCTCGGTGGTCGGCTACGCGGCGATGCAGGCGATCTTCGCGGCGATCGCCAGGGCGAAATCGGTCGACACCGAGAAGCTGATCGGCGCTTTACGCGGTTTGAGCTTCAACACCCCCTTCGGCCCGGCGCTGATGCGGGCGATCGATCATCAGTCGACGATGGGCGCCTACGTCGGCAAGCTCGACGTGCGCGCCGGCAAAGGCACGATGGTCGACTGGCGCTACGCCGACGGCGCGAAGTTCCTGCCCGCTGACGACGAGGTGCGCAAGCGGCGACCGCCAGAGGCGATGAAGTAGAGCCGGCGTTTGCCGGCGCAAGAACAGTGCAACGACATTCATCATGAGCCGTGAGCTTTCGCGGAAAAGTGCTTCGGGCGCTTCCGGTGCCGGCGCCGGCGCGGCAAGTGCGGCCGGCGCGCAGCGCGTCGACGCGGATTCGGCCTGGCTGCTCGTCTTTGCCTGCTGGTTGATCGCCGCGGCCTCGACGCTGGGCGCGCTTTTCTTCAGCGAGGTC
>JBFGOX010000183.1:0-6120 GCA_041565015.1 Burkholderiaceae bacterium | reverse complement strand
CCGCGCGGCGGGGTCGCCGCGCGGCATGGGTTGCGCACGCTGATGGGAGCCTGAACACGAAACGACCTTGACTGTGTCTACCCGGCGCCGGGGCTGCCGGCGCTGCGACGAATCCGATCCAGCCGAACCGGCCACACCCAAAGGCGGCCCGGTTCTTTGTTTCCATTCCCACGGCCTGACTCGATCGCCGAGCCGGTGGCCGTTCGCCTCGCTTCGCGCAGGCCACTTGCGTGAACCTGCGCTGCTGCGTACCGACGTCGATCGGGGCCTGCCGAAGCTTCGGGCTTGAAGGCACGCACCGCTACAATCGCTGCCGAAAAGCAGGGCCTATGCGACAGGTCCGGGACATACAGCGAATCGTCCCGGTTTGTGGGTAGTGCCGACTTCAGCCGCTACTTCAACAGCGCCGCCTAACTCCTGCGCGCGCAAGTATAACGACACGATGAAGGAACATGCTATCGGACGCGCGCGCGCGACGTCGCCGCCGGTTGCCGCCGATCGGGTCAGCTACATCACCGTGGGGCCGGAAGCCGCCGGCCAGCGGCTCGACAATTTCCTGCTGCGGCTTGCGCGCGGCGTTCCGCAAAGCCATGTGTACCGGATCGTGCGCAGCGGCGAGGTGCGCGTGAACAAGGCGCGCGCTGCGGTCGATCAGCGTCTTGCCGAAGGCGACCAGATCCGCGTGCCGCCGCTGCGCATCAGGCCGCCGGCACCCGCCCCGGCGCGGCCTAGGGTGCCGCCGGTGCTGTTCGAGGACGAGCACGTGCTGGTGGTGGACAAGCCGGCGGGTCTGGCTGCACACGGTGGAAGCGGCATTGCCCATGGGCTGATCGAAATGGTGCGGGCCGCGCGTCCCAATCAGCCCTTCCTCGAACTGGCGCATCGGCTCGATCGGGAAACCTCAGGAATCCTGCTGCTCGCCAAATCGCGGCGGGCACTGATCGGCTTGCATGCACAACTGCGCGAGGGACAGGTGGACAAACGTTACCTCGCTCTCGTTGCCGGCGACTGGGTCAACGACCGCCAGCACGTCAGGCTGGCGCTGGCGAAATCGACCACGCGCACAGGCGAGCGGCGCGTGTCGGTCGACGCAGACGAGGGCCTCGCCGCGCACACCGTTGTGAACCTGCGCCATCGCTACGGCGCGTTCTCGCTGCTCGAAGTCGAACTGAAGACCGGTCGCACGCACCAGATCCGCGTGCATCTGGCGCACCTCGGGTTTCCGATCGTGGGCGACGACAAGTACGGCGACTTCGAACTGAACCGGCGCGTCGCGCGCGGAGAATACGGCGTCGTGTTGCGCCGGATGTTTCTGCACGCCTGCGCAACGCGGTTTCGCCATCCGGTCGCACAGGAATGGGTCGCCGTCGAAAGCGCGCTCGACCGTGAATGCAGCGACTTTCTGCGAGGCATCGGCGGTGGTTGAACGTTTCGACCTCGTGGTATTCGACTGGGACGGCACGCTGAGCGACTCGACGGCGGCGATCGCCCGCGCGATCCAGGATGCGGCTGCCGATCTCGGCTTGCCGGTGCCGGACGAAGCCACGGCCAGCCATGTGATCGGGCTTGGCCTGCACGAGGCGCTGGCACTGGCGGTGCCGACGCTGCCGGCCGACCGCATCGCCGAATTTTCCGCCCGCTACCGATTGCACTACTTCGCGCGGGAGGCGCAACTGGCGCTGTTTCCCGGCGCTCGCGAACTGATCGCCGAGTTGCGCGCCGCCGGGACACTGCTGGCGATCGCCACCGGCAAGTCGCAGCGCGGCCTGCAGCGCGCGCTTGATGTCGCCGGATTGGGCGCCGAGTTCGCTGCCAGCCGCTGCGCCGACCAGACGCATCCGAAACCGCACCCGGCGATGCTGCTCGAGTTGACTGATGAACTGATGGTGAACCCGGAGCGCACGCTGATGATCGGCGATACCACGCATGACCTGCAGATGGCCGAAGCTGCAAACACCGCCGGGGTCGGGTTGACGCAGGGCGCCCATCCGTACGAGCAACTGGCAACTTGCCGCTCACTGGCGCTGTTCGGGTCGCTGGCGGAACTGCACCGATGGCTGTTGCCGATCCGCTGATCGAAGTGTGTGCGTCCGCGCAGCTGGCCGACGGCGGACCAGGCGTTCGCTTCGACGTCGACACGGAGCAGGAAGCGGCCAGTGCGTTCGTCGTCCGTTACCGCGGCAAGGTCTTTGGTTACCTGAACCGTTGTGCGCATGTGGCGCTGGAACTCGACTGGCTCGAGGGCCAGTTTTTCGACAGCGACGGGCAGACGATTCTGTGCGCGACGCATGGCGCCGCATACGATCCGGCCAGCGGCGCCTGCGTGGGCGGTCCCTGCGCGGGCCGCGGCGGACTCCGGCGGCTTCAGGTGCTCGAGTACGGCGGCGTTGTCTACTGGCGACCCGAGCCGGGCACGCGACCGCGGGCCGATCGTTTGCCGCCCAAATGAGCCGTTGACGCGGCCAGCAGTGCGAATACTGCCGGCCGGCGCGCCAGACAGGGTCGGGCCTGCGACGGCAATGCGCGCCATTCGGCGATGGTCAGCGACGCAACCTGCTCGGAACTCGTCGTCAGGTCGACGGCGACCGCGAGTCGCGTGTCGGGCCGGCAGCGCGCGAGCAGCGCCTGCATCAGGCGCTCGTTTCGGTACGGCGTTTCGATAAACAGTTGTGTCTCGGCACCGTGGCTCGCGCGCTCGAGCTCGCCGATGGCATCGGAAAGTGCGTCGCGGTCTTGCGGCAGGTAGCCGACGAAGCGGAAACGCTGGCCGTTCATGCCGGAGGCCATCAACGCCAACAGCAGGCTGCTCGGCCCGACCAGCGGCCGGACGCGCAGTCCGCGCTGGTGCGCACGGGCAACGATCTCGGCGCCCGGATCCGCCACGGCCGGGCAGCCAGCCTCGGCTAGCAAGGCGATATCGTGGCCGCTGAAAGCTGGCGCCAGCCAGTCGTCGATAAGCCTGCGGTCGGGTCGGTGACCGATCTCGATCACCGTGAGGCCGGCGATCGGCTGCGGATGTCCGATTGCCTTCAGGAACGCACGCGCGCTCTTTGCGCTTTCGGCCAGGAAGATCGTCGTTGAACGCGCATGTGCCAGTGTCTGTCCCGGGAGAACGGCATCGGCGTCCGTGGCGCCGACGAGTGTCGGCAGCAGCAGCAGCGACCCGAAATCCGCGTTCATTCGCCGGGTAGGCGGATTCCGCAGGCGATGAGCATCGTGGTCAGCCGGATCAGCGGCAGGCCGATCAACGCGGTCGGATCATCCGAAGTCACCGACTCGACCAGCGTTATGCCGAGCGATTCGATCTTTGCCGCGCCGGCGCAGTCATACGGCTGATCGGCGCGCAGATACGCTTCGAGCTGTGTCGCAGGCAGAGTGCGAAAGCGCACGGTTGTCGGCACGTTGTCCGTCTGCAATGCTCCGCGCGGATCGATCACCGCCAGCGCGGTATGGAAGATAACCGTGCGGCCCTGCATGCGCGTCAGTTGCGCCAGCGCTGCCGGATGCGCGTCCGGCTTCGACAGCGCCACGCCATCAACGTCGGCCACCTGGTCGGAGCCGATGACCACTGCATCAGGATGCTGCGGCGCCACTGCCTGCGCCTTGGCCAGTGCCAGGCGCACGGCCGTTGACTGCGGCGCCTCGCCGACCTGCGCATGCTCGTCGATCCGGGGCGCCTGCACCGAGAATGGCAGCCGCAGGCGCTGCAGCAGTTCGCGGCGATAGCGCGAGGTCGATGCGAGTACGATCGGCGGCATGGTCATCCTTTTCCGTCGCCGGGCAGTTTAGCGACGCGATAGCGGTGCTTGATGGCGACCGATTTCATCGACGTCTGGGAACTGGCGCGCCGGCGCGACGAGGTGCGGGGGGACATGCCGCTGCGTCGACTGCCGCGGCTTGCCGATGCGCTGGCCGACTTCAGCGGCGATCTGCATTTCCGCCTGGCTGGCCACGTTGACGACCATGGTCGCGCGGCGGCGACCCTCTGGCTTGGCAGCGTCGTGAAGGCGCGCTGCGATCGCTGCGGTGGAGCGGTCGACGTCCCAGTCAAAGAGCGCGAGACATTCTTCTTCGTTAATGACGAGGCCGAACTGGCACGCCTGCCGATCGACGAAAGTGGGGAGGAGCCTTTGCTGGGATCCCGCCGCTTCGATCTGGTCGCGCTGCTCGAGGATCAGATGATCCTAGCGTTGCCGATCTCGCCGCGGCATCGGAACTGCACGGCGCCGGCGAACGTGTCCGACGAAGTAGCGTCGGCGGGCGATGATAGCGAGTCGCGACGGCCGTTCGCGGCTCTGGCGGCGCTGAAGCGGCGGAAGAAGTAGGCGCCGGTATCGCGTGCCGGTTGCGCCGCCAGCGCACGCAGCCGGGCGGCGGCGGGGCGCGGTTTCACGAGACAAGTCGGCTACAATGCAAGGTTGTTTCCTTTCGACTGGCGAGGCAGCCATGGCCGTGCAACAGAACAAGCGATCAGCGTCCAAGCGCAACATGCGCCGGGCGCATGACTTCGCGACCAATCCGCCGCTGGCGATCGAACCGAGCACCGGTGAAGTACACCGACGCCACCACGTGAGCCCCAACGGCTTCTATCGCGGCAAGAAAGTCGTCGAAACGAAGAACGACGAATAGGTCGCGCCGTAGCCGCGGCGTTGGTCGCGGCCGGTGCACCGTGCTCACGTCACTTCGCTGCCGGCTCCGGTGACCGTTCGTATCGCCATAGACGCCATGGGCGGCGACCACGGGCCGCCGGTAACCGTTGCCGCCGCGCGGTCCTTCCTTCAACATCATGCGGATGCGCGGTTGCTGCTGGTCGGTCGCCGCTCCGACATCGAGCCGCTAGCAGCCGCCGGCGCAATGCCGTCGCGTGTCGAGGTCGTCCACGCCGACGAGGTCGTAACGATGGACGATCCGCCGGCGCAAGCGTTGAGGGGCAAGCGCAATTCGTCGATGCGCTTGGCCGTCAACCTGGTCAAGGAAGGACGGGCGGACGCCTGCATCAGCGCCGGCAATACCGGCGCGCTGATGGCGATATCACGGTTCGTGCTCAAGACGCTCGACGGCATCGACCGCCCGGCCATTGCCACCGTACTGCCCAACATCAAGGGCGGCGTGACGACGATGCTCGATCTCGGCGCGAACGTCGACTGCACGGCCGAGCATCTGTTCGAGTTCGCGATCCTGGGTGCGGCGCTGGTGGCGGCGGTACAGGAGAAGGATCGGCCGAGTGTGGGCTTGCTGAATGTCGGCGAAGAGGTGATCAAGGGCAACGACGTAGTCAAGCGCGCCGGCGAACTGCTGCGCGCGAGCGCACTGAATTTCTACGGCAACGTCGAAGGCGACGACATCTACAAGGGGACGACCGACGTCGTCGTGTGCGACGGTTTCGTCGGCAATGTCGCCTTGAAAACTTCGGAGGGCATCGCGCAGATGCTCTCGACGATGGTCCGCGAGGAGTTCACGCGCAGTCCGCTGGCCAAGGTCGCAGCACTTATCGCGCTGCCGGTGCTCAGGCGTTTTCGTCGCCGGGTCGACCATCGGCGCTACAACGGCGCCAGCCTGCTCGGCCTGCGCGGCATCGTGATCAAGAGCCATGGTGCCGCCGACGCGCTGGCGTTCGAAAACGCGATCGGCGTCGGCTACGAGGCTGCACGCCATCGGCTGCTTGAGCGCACGGAGGCGGCGATGCAACCTTTCCTGACCCAGCTCGGCGTCGGCGCGCCGCCGTCGACGGCAGCCGCGTCAGTCGCATGACGCGCATCCATTCCCGCATCTCGGGCACCGGTGCGGCGCTGCCAGAGCGCGCGGTCAGCAATGAAGAACTGGCACGGGAACTCGGCGCCCGCGGGATCGAGACCTCGGACGAATGGATCGTCGCTCGCACCGGTATCCGGCAGCGTTACCTCGCCGATCCAGCGTTGACGACCAGCGCGCTCGGCGCACGAGCGGCGCGTTCGGCGCTCGCCGCGGCAGGGGTCGCGCCGTCTTCGGTCGACCTGATCATCCTGGCGACTTCGACGCCGGACCAGATCTTTCCGAGCACCGCCTGCCTGGTGCAGGCCGAACTTGGCGCTTCCGGCGCGGCGGCCTTCGATGTGCAGGCCGTGTGCAGCGGCTTCGTCT
>JBFGOX010000182.1:0-6126 GCA_041565015.1 Burkholderiaceae bacterium | reverse complement strand
GCCGCCGTCGACGGCTTCTCCGGCGCCACGGTGCTGGCGCAGATGCGCGTGATGACCGGCCCGTTCGCCGATCAGGGCTTCTCGTGGTGGAACGCCTTCATCGGCCTGGAACCGGGCAGCATGGGCGAGACCTCGGCGCTGGCGGCACTGCTCGGCGCGGTGCTGATCCTGGTGACCAAGGTCGGCTCGTGGCGGACGATGACCGGGGTGGTGCTGGGCACGATCGCCATGGCCAGTTTGCTCAACGCGATCGGGTCGGCGACCAACCCGTGGTTCGGAGTGCCGTTCTGGTGGCACATGGTGCTCGGCAGCTGGGCCTTCGGCACCGTCTTCATGGCGACCGATCCGGTCACCTCGCCGTTCTCGGAGAAGGGCAAGTGGGTCTACGGCATCCTGATCGGCGCGCTGATCGTGCTGATCCGGGTGGTGAACCCGGCTTACCCGGAGGCGGTGATGCTGGTGATCCTGTTCATGAACGTGATGGCGCCGGTGATCGACCACGCCTTCCTCTCGGCGAACATCAAGCGCAGGCTGGCGCGCGATGGCTAATATCAACTCGACCCGCTACACGATCATCTTCGCCACCGTGGTGTGCGTGGTCTGCGCGCTGCTGATCTCGGTCACCGCGGTCTCGCTGCAGCCGCGCCAGCAGGCCAACGCGCGGCTGTACATGGAAAAGAACGTGCTGGTCGCCGCCGGCTTGGTCGAACCCGGCGCCGACGTCGGTCGGCGCGACGTCGAGCAGTTCTTCGGCACGCGCATCAAGGCGCGGCTGGTCGATATCGGCAGCGGCGAACTGGTGCCCGAAGGCGAGGTCGACGCGCGCAACTACGACCAGCGCCGCGCCCGCAACGATCCGGCGACGAGCCGGTTGGCGCCCGCCAACGATGCCGGCGTCCGGCGGCTGCCGAACCGCGGCGTCGTCTATTTCGTGATGAAGGACGATCAGGTCGACCAGGTGGTGATCGGCGTCGAGGGGCTCGGCATGTGGGGCACCGTCTACGGCTTCCTGTCGCTCGGGCGCGATGCCAACACCGTGCGTGGCCTGACCTACTACGAGCACCGCGAGACGCCCGGCCTCGGCGGCGAGATCAGCAACCCGAGCTGGCTGGCGTTGTGGGAAGGGCGCAAGAGCTATGACGAGCAGGGCAAGCCGGGCATCAGCGTAATCAAGGGCCAGGCCGGCCCGCCCGAGAAGGATCCGCTGCAGGTCGACGGCATCAGCGGGGCGACGGTGACCAGCGTTGCGATCACCCGGCTGATGCAGTTCTGGCTTTCCGACGACGGTTACGGAAGATTCCTCAAGCGCTTCCGTGAAGGAGCGATCTCATGAGTGCTGTCACTCCGGCTGCCGGTGGGCTGACCTTCGGGCCGAAAGAGCGCCAGGTCCTCATCGAGCCGGTGCTGGTCAACAATCCGATCGTCGTGCAGGTGCTTGGCATCTGCTCGGCGCTGGCGATCACTACGCGGGTGGACAAAGCGCTGGTGCTGGGCGTCGGCGTGATCTTCGTCGCGCTGCTGGCCAACCTGGCGGTCAGCCTGGTGCGCAACCACACGCCGACGTCGATCCGCATCATCGTGCAGCTGTCGATCATCGCCTCGCTGGTGATCGTCTTCGACCAGGTGCTGAAGGCGACGCTTTATGAACTTTCGCTCGAACTGTCGGTGTTCGTCGGGCTGATCATCACCAACTGCATCATCATGGGCCGCGCCGAGGGCTTCGCGATGTCGCATTCGCCGTACCCGTCGCTGCTCGACGGCATCGGCAACGGCCTGGGCTACGCGCTGGTGCTGCTGCTGGTCGCCTTCGCGCGCGAACTGCTCGGCGCCGGCAAGGTGCTCGGGGTCACGGTGCTGCCGCTGGCCAAGGATGGCGGCTGGTATGTGCCCAATGGACTGATGCTGCTGGCGCCGTCGGCGCTGTTCATCATCGGCCTGCTGATCTGGGCGCTGCGCGAGTGGAAGCCGCAGCTGCAGGAAAAGGACTGAGGCGATGGAGCATTTCCTGAACCTCGGCATCCGCTCGATCTTCATCGAGAACATGGCGCTCGCCTATTTCCTAGGCATGTGCTCGTACCTGGCCTGCTCGAAGAAGGTCGAAACGGCGATCGGGCTGGGCGTGGCGGTCGTCTTCGTGCAGACGCTGACCGTGCCGCTGAACAACCTGGTGCTGCGCTACCTGCTCAACGAGGGCGCGTTGACCTGGATCAGCCCGGCGCTGGCCGGCGTGAACCTGAGCTTCCTGTCGTTCATCCTGTTCATCGCCTCGATCGCCGCGGCGGTGCAGGTCGTCGAGATGACGGTCGACCGCTTCGCGCCGAAGCTGTACCACACGTTGGGTGTGTTCCTGCCGCTGATCGCGGTCAATTGCGTGATCCTCGGCGGCTCGCTCTTCATGCAGGAGCGCGATTACACGCTGGCCGAAAGCGTGGTCTTCGGCGTCAGCTCCGGGCTCGGCTTCGCGATCGCGCTGATCGCGCTGGCGGCAATCCGCGAAAAGATGACCTACTCGAACGTGCCGGCCGGGCTGCGCGGACTGGGCATCACCTTCATCACAGCCGGGCTGATGTCGCTGGCGTTCATGATGTTTTCCGGCATCCAGCTCTGAGGTCACGATGCTCGACATCGCAATCGCCGTCGTTGTCTTCACGATCGTCGTGCTGTTGCTGGTCGGCCTGCTGATGCAGGCGCGGCGTCGGCTGGTCGCCTCCGGCGACGTGTCGATCGTCATCAACGACGATCCGGACAAGGCGCTGAAGGTCGAGGCCGGCGGCACGCTGCTCGGCGCTCTGTCGGCCAACAAGATCTTCATTCCGTCGGCCTGCGGCGGCAAGGGTTCCTGCGGCGTGTGCGAGGTCGTCGTCAAGGAAGGCGGCGGCGAGCTGCTGCCGACAGAGACCGGCTTCATCTCGCCGGGCGAGGCGCGGCACGGGATGCGCCTGGCCTGCCAGGTCAAGGTCAAGCACGACATGAAGATCGAGTTGCCGTCCGAGGTTTTCGACGTGCGCAAGTGGCAGTGTCGCGTGATCAGCAACCGCAACGTGTCGACCTTCATCAAGGAGCTGAAGCTGGCGCTGCCTGAGGGCGAGGACGTGCCCTTCAAGGCCGGCGGCTACGTGCAGATCGAATGCCCGCCGCACGAGCTGAGCTTCCGCGACTTCGACATCGAGCCCGAATTCCGCGAGGAATGGGACAAGTTCGACCTGTGGCGCTTCAAGTCGATCGTGACCGAACCGGTCGAACGGGCCTACTCGATGGCCAACTATCCGCTCGAAAAAGGCATTCTGCTGTTCACGATCCGCATCGCCTTCGCGCCCGAGTATCGTGACGACATCCCGCCGGGCAAGATGAGCTCGTGGCTGTTTGCGCTGAAGCCCGGCGACCTGGTCACCGTGTCCGGCCCGTATGGCGAGTTCTTCGCCCGCGATACCGACAACGAGATGTGCTTCGTCGCCGCCGGGGCCGGCATGGCGCCGATGCGCTCGCACATCTTCGACCAGTTGCTGCGGCTGAAATCAAAGCGGAAGATGGTCTTCTGGTACTCGGCGCGCAACCTGAAGGAAGCGTTCTACGTTGACGAGTTCAACAAGCTGCAGGAAGAAAACCCGAACTTCCGCTGGCACCTGGTGCTGTCGGAGCCGCGGCCCGAGGACAACTGGACCGGCCCGGTGGGCCTGGTGCGGCACAACGTGCTGCGCGATATGTACCTGAAGAACCACCCGGCGCCGGAGGACATCGAGTACTACCTGTGCGGCCCCGACGTGATGAACAAGGCGGTCATCAAGCTGGCGATGGACTACGGCGTCGATCGCGAGAACATCATGCTTGACGACTTCGGGCTCTAGCCTGGCGGAGGACGAACGATGCAGCAGACCGTTGAAACGGTGATGAATCTGAAGAAGGACGCCGACGTGCTGATCACCGTCGACGCCGGCGCCACGGTGATCGAGGCGGTCAATGCACTGGCCGCGCATCGTATCGGCGCGGTGCTGATCCGCAACGAGGACGGGCTGGTCGACGGCATCTTCACCGAGCGCGACCTGATGCTGCGCGTCGTGCACGCCGGGCTCGACCCGAAGACCACCCCGATCTCGATGGTGATGACGCGCGACGTGCGCTTCGTCTCCCCCGGCACCACCGTCGAGGCGGCGATGGCGCTGATGCACGTGAACCGTTTTCGCCACCTGCTGGTGATGGACGGCCCGCACGTGTTCGGGCTGGTGTCGATGGGCGACATGACCAATTACCTGATTCGCCATGGCGAGGGTCGCTTCGAGGCGGCCGTCCGCAAGGCGGTGCCGAAGGCCGAGGAAAAGGCCGGTCGGCCCGCGGGAGCATCCTGATGGACACGATCCTTTCCCCCTGCCGGCGCCGGCTGCTCGGCGCCATCGGCGGACTCGGTGCGCTGTCGCTCGCCGGCTGCGGCGAGCGCGCGCGCAGCACCGTGCCGTCGAACACGGCGCTGCAGTTCGGCGGTGAAACGATGGGCACGCGCTACGTGGTGAAGATAGCCGGCGCCGCGTTCTCGACCGCGAAGCTCGAGGCCATCGCCGCCGACGTGTACGCGGCGCTCGACGGCATCAACCGCGGCATGTCGCTGTACCGGCCCGATTCGGAACTGATGCGTTTCAATCGCCAGCCGGCGTCGACGCCGATCGCGCTTTCAAGCGATCTGTTCGAGGTGCTGGCGGTCGGGCAGCGGGTTGCCGAACTGTCGGGCGGCGCGTTCGACGTTTCGATCGCGCCGCTGGTGCACGCGTGGGGATTCGGGCCCGAAAAGCGGCAGGTCGTGCCGGCCGCCGAGCAACTGCATGCCGGCCGTGCGGCCGTCGATTTCCGTTCGCTGCGGCTCGATCCGGCCACGCGCACGGCGGCCAAGGCGCATCATGGCCTGCAGGCGGACCTGAACGGCATTGCCAAGGGCTACGGGCTCGATCTGGCCGCGCGGGCGCTGGAGGCCAGCGGCGTCGAGCACTACATGATCGAGGTCGGAGGCGAAGTGCGTACGGGCGGACGCAATGCGCAGGGACGGCCGTGGCAGATCGGCATCGAGGAGCCCGACGCGGTGCCGCAGCGCGCCCGCCGCGTGGTGCCGCTGTCCGGCCGCGCGATGGCGACTTCCGGCGACTACCGCATCTACTTCGAGGCGCAGGGCCGCCGCTATTCGCACGAAATCGATCCGCGCACGGCGGCGCCGATTGCGCACGGACTGGCCTCGGTCACCGTGATCGCCGACGACTGCGTACGCGCCGACGCGCTGGCCACCGCGCTGATCGTGCTCGGGCCGCAGCAAGGCTGGGCGCTTGCGCAACGCGAGCAGATCGCGGCGCACTTCATCGTCCGCGGCACCGACGGCCGGCTGCACGATCGCTCGACCGCGGCCTTTGCGGCAGCCGTCGGCACGGCCTGAGCCGATGGCCACGTTCTGGCTTGTCTTTGGCCTGGCGCTGGCGCTGATGGTCGTCGGCGTGGCTGCGATGGCGATCGGCGTGATGTTCCGCCGGCCCTGCCTGCGCGGTTCCTGCGGCGGCCCGGGAGTGATCGGTCCCGGCGGCGAGAAGATTTCCTGCGCGACCTGCCCCAACCGTCGCGACGGCGGCAGCTGAACGTTCACGGCCGCCGCCCGCTGGGTCGGTGCCGGCGCGGCTAGATGTGAAGCGTCAAGAGGTTGTTCCTTGACGTCTTGAGTCGGGACATGGGTGTTACGCCGCTGATGCCTTGATGGGGTCGGTGCCAGTTGTAGTGGTGCATCCAGGCCGCCAAGGTATCGGTGCGTTCGGTGGAGTGCTTGTAGGCGAAGGCGTAGGCCCACTCGCGCAGCGCCGACTGGATGAAGCGCTCGGCCTTGCCGTTGGTCTGCGGCCGGTAGGCGCGGGTGAAGCGCTGTTTCAGGCCGAGCTCGACGCAGGCGCGCCGGAAGGCGTGGCTGTGGAAGGCGCCGCCGTTGTCGGTGAGGACAGCCTTCAGACGCACACCGAGGCCTGCGAAGTAGACATGGGCGTTGCGCAGGAACTGCACAGCACTGGCGGTGCGTTCGTCCGGGTACATGTCGGTGAAGCCGATGCGGGCGTGGTCGTCGATGGCCACGAACAGAAACTCCCAGCCGGCGCCTTCCACCGAGTCACG
>JBFGOX010000181.1:0-6135 GCA_041565015.1 Burkholderiaceae bacterium | reverse complement strand
TTCGAGCGTGGTTTCCCATGCATCGATGCTGACCGTCAGCTGCGGATCGGCGGCGCGCCCCCACAGCTCGCGCGCATCGAAGGCGACCGTGTACAGCCATTGCGGGTTCGCGCCGAGCCCGTGCGCGCTGCTGTTGGGAAACACGTGCATGCCGTGCACGCGCTCGACCGTGCCGACGCGGCCGCGCGCGTAACGCGGCACCCGCGTGTGCCCGGCGGGATGATCATTGGCCAGCCGCACCCGCGCGCCCACCGCGTAGCGTGCCGGCTGCGTGCTCGGCCGTTCGCTCGGCGAGCCGGCGGCCAGCGCCTCTGCGACCTCCGCCGCCGTCAACACGCGGTTCGGCGTCTTCGGCGGCGACAGCGCGCGCCGGGCCGCCAGTTCTTCAGCCGTAAAGAAGCCGTGCGCCTGCAGCAGTCGCTCCAGCGCCTTGGTCCAGATCTCGTAGTAGCTCGACGACAGGTAGTCGAGCGGATGAAGCGATTCACGCGCGTGGCGGCTGGCGTCGATGCTCCAGTGGCCCATCGCGCCGCAGGCGAGCGTGATCGCCAGCGCCCGCCGTTCCCAGTCGGCATGAAACGGCGGCTCGTTCGGCTCCGGCACCACGGGCCCGAAGCCCATCTGGCCGCCCAGGTCGTGCGCGCCGTTCATCGTGAATCACTCGCTGGCGGCCGCGCCAGCCCGGTTCCGATCATGCAGTCGCGGGTGACCAGTTCAGCCAGTTGTTCCTCGCTCAGACCCTCGGTGCCGGGCGGACGCCGCGGAATCACCAGGTAGCGCACTTCGGCGGTCGAGTCCCACACGCGGATCTGCGTTGCAGCCGGCAACCGCACGCCGAACTCGGCCAGCACACCGCGCGGATCGAGCACCGCACGCGAGCGGTACGGTGCCGACTTGTACCAGACAGGCGGCAGTCCGAGCACCGGCCACGGATAGCACGAGCACAGCGTGCACACGACCATGTGGTGTGTGCGCTCGTCGTTGAACACGGCGACCATGTGCTCGCCCTGACGGCCGCTGAAGCCGAACTCGGCGATCGCGGCGGTGGCATCATCACGCAGCCGCTGCGCGAAGGCGGGATCGGACCACGCCCGCGCCACGATCCTGGCGCCGTTGCGCGGCCCGATCTTGGTCTCGTAGGTGTCGATGATCTCGTCGAGCGCCGCCGCATCGACGTAGCCCTTTTCGACGAGGATCGACTCGAGCGCGCGCACGCGCGCCTCGATCGGCGTGAGGTTGCTGCCGTGATCGTGGTGGTGATCGTGCGGATGGTCGTGGTCGTGCATCGGCATCGTTTTAGCAGCCCTCATCCGAGTTCGAGAACGACCCGCCGCGTCCGCGCGCTCTTCTTCTCGATCTTCGCCACCCGCATCGCGCCGATCTCGGCCGTGTTGCGCACGTGCGTGCCGCCGCAGGGCTGCAGGTCGACGTCGGCAATGCGCACCAGCCGCACGCGGCCGAAGCCGATCGGCGGACTGACGCTCATCGACTTCACCAGCTGCGGTTTGGCGCGCAGTTCGTCGTCGCTGATCCATTCGCAGCCGACAGCATCGCCGCGGCCGATCAGTTCATCGAGGCCTTGCTGCACCTGCGCCTTGTCCAGCAGCGCGGTCATCGCAAAATCGAGCCGCGCGTAGTCGGTCGTGATGCTGCAGCCGTCGACCAGTTCGCGCACGACCGCGCACAGCAGGTGCGTCGCCGTGTGAAAGCGCATGTGCCGGTAGCGTCGCTCCCAGTCGATCTCGGCCGTCACGCGCGTGCCAGACGCGAGCCGCTGGCGCCAGTCGCTGGCCGGATCGAGCAGGTGCAGCGTGTCGTCCGGCGTCGCATGCTCGCGCCTGCTCTTGCGCGCATCGATGACCGCCAGCCGGGTGCCGTCGGCCAGCCACAATGCGCCGCTGTCGCCGGTCTGCCCGCCGCCGAGCGGATAGAAAACCGTGCGGTCGAGTTCGACCCCGTCCTCGGCAACGTGGGTGACGACCGCCTCGCACTGGCGCGCGTAGGCGTCCTCGCGATGAAGGGCGACGGTGCTCATCGCCTTGCGTTCACGCCGCTTGCGGTCATTTCAACGACGCACCCTGCTGTCCGGCCGCATCCGCCCGCACCGACCTTGCCCCGCGTGTCGATCACCCGCGGGCGGCGGCGCGCGCCGCAGCGAAGGCCGACCGCTTGCGCCGGGCCGGGCGCGCCGGCACAGCCTCCAGCTGTGCTGCCTCTGCCGCCGACGCCTTGTGGTCGGCGTCAGCACCGTTGCCACGGGCAAGACGTCCGGCCGCCTTCGCCAGCGCCTCGGTGGCGGCCAGCGATCGTTCGGCCACCGCGGGGTCGGCCCGCTCGTCCCACGGCGCCAGCAGCACCGCATAAACGAGCTTCTCGAACTCCGGCACGAAGCGATCGATGATCGCCTGCGGCTGCGCGCACAACTTCTTGTCGGTGACCAGGCCGAACTGCACGCCGCCGTCGTAGCTGAGGATCGACACGCCGACGCCGATGTTGCCCGACTGCGGCACCCAGAACATCATCTGCCTGATCCGGCTGCCGGCCATATAGAGCGCGTGCTGCGGTCCGGGCACGTTGGTCATCACGGCGGTGGCCTTCGACGCCAGCAGGTCGAGCACCTGCTTCTGCAGCACCCGCGGCGCCAGCCCGGCAACGCCGAGGATCGCCAGCGCGAGAATTGCCGTGTAGCTGCCCTTCAATTCGTTCATGCGGCTGCGCACGGTGAGCACGCGCCCGACCGGGTCGTCGACACCGATCGGCAGCAGCAGCGGCACCAGCCCGAACTTGTTGCCGAGCGTCTGCGGCCGGCCGTGCGGCCGCAGGTTCACCGGCACCATCGCACGCAGTTCGGCGTTGCGCAGCGGTTCGCCCCGCTCGTCGAGATAGCCGCGGACCGCGCCGGCCACGCAGGACAGCAGCACGTCGTTGACCGAGCAGTCGAGCGCGCGACCAACCGCCTTCACGTCGGCCAGCGGCAACGGTTCGTTCCAGGCCACCACCTTGGAGCCGCCGGGGTGCCCCTTCAGGCTTGTTGCGGTGTCGTTGTCCATCAAGGCCAGCGCCGCCACGTCCTTGGCGACCTGCGTGGCGATGCGCGCCGTCTCGCTCGCGGCTTCGGTGGCGACGCTCGGATCATCGAGCACGCTGCCGTAAGCGGCGAGCACCCGACTGGCCAGATCGCCGGTCGCGTCGATCGCCTTGACCGTGACGTCGGTAAGCGGCTGCAGCCATTGCTCGACCAGGCCCGCCTTCGCACCGCGCTTGCCGCGCGGCGGCGGCGCGTCGGCATCCTTGCGGGGATCACTGCTCGTCATCCCCATCACCACGGCCATCAGGCCGATGCCGTCGCCGACGCAGTGATGGATGCGCACGATCAGCGCATGGCCGCCGTCGTAGTTCTCGACCAGGTGGAACTGCCATGGCGGTCGCTGCGCATCGAGCGCCTGCCCCGCCAGCTGAGCAACGAGCTTCTGCAGTTCGCGCTTGCCGCCCTTGCCCGGCAGGCCGATGCGCACCAGGTGGCGGTCGAGATCGAAATCCTCGTCTTCTTCCCACCAGGCCCCGGTGGCGTCCTGCACGACGCGGGCGCGGAACGGGAAGTAGGCGAGCAGATGCTCCTGCAGCAGTTTGCGCAGACGCTGCAGATCGCACGGGCCGTCGAAAAGGTTGACGCCGACGATCATCATCAGATTGCCCGGCGAGTCCATACGCAGCCAGGCCGTATCGACCGCTGACATGCGTTCTCTGTGGGGCATCGTTGTCTCCCGATTTCTGCGGCGGCAGCATCGAACAAGACTGCTGCGCGCACCGTGCTTTTTGCCAGCACCTCGTTGCCACTCCATAATAGTCGCGCACGACTGAATGTCTAGGAGACGGAGACCACAATGAGCGACCTGAAATCGAAGTTCGAGGCGGCCGTCGCCGCGTCGAAGAATCTGGCTGAGCGTCCTGACAACACGACGCTGCTGAAGCTGTACGCGCTATACAAGCAGGCTACCGCCGGCGACGTCGACGGCAAGCGGCCGGGGTTCACCGACATGGTCGGCCGCGCCAAGTGGGATGCGTGGAACGAGATCAAAGGGACTTCGGCCGACGACGCCATGAAGCAGTACGTATCGCTGATCGATTCGCTGAAGGAATAAACGATCGCGATTCGGCCCTCGGCCCGCACAGTGCGGGCCGTTGTCTGGCTGGGTTTGTACTGTCTGGCGCGCAAGGCGTCGCCTCAGTACGATCCGCCGCGCCGAACTTTCGAACAACATCGCTGGAGACTTCCGATGCACCGCCTCATCGCCCTGGCCTGCGCGCTTGCGCTGGCCGCACCGGCCGCATTTGCCGGCACCGTCACCGTCATCACCTCGTTTCCGAAGGAACTGACGGCGGCCTACCGCGCCGCGTTCGAGAAACGCAATCCCGGAATCAAGCTGGAAATCCTGAACAAGAGCACGATCGCCTCGATCGCCTTCGTGCGCGAGACCTCCGAGGGCCAGCGCCCCGACGTGTTCTGGGCCAGCGCGCCCGATGCGTTCGAGGTCCTGAAACGCGACAAGCTGCTTGCCAAGGCCGGCGACGTCGCCAACCCGAAGGTGCCGGCGAAGATCGGCAACTACCCGATCAACGACCCCGAGGGCTTTTACTTCGGCCAGGCGCTGGCAGGCTACGGGATCATGTACAACACGCGCTACCTGAAGGCGAACAAGCTCGACGCGCCGAAGGAGTGGACCGACCTGCTCAAGCCCGTTTGGTTCGGCCATGTGGCGATGACCGCCCCGTCGCGCTCGGGCACGATGCACCTGACCGTAGAGACGATCCTGCAGGGCGAGGGCTGGGACAAGGGTTGGCGGCAACTGCTGCAGATGGCCGGCAACAGCGCCCAGATCACGGAGCGCTCCTTCGGCGTGCCCGATGGCATCAACAACGGCCAGTTCGGCGCCGGACCGGTGATCGATTTCTTCGGCCTGGCCGGCAAGTATTCGGGCTTCCCGGTTGACTTCGTCTATCCGCAGGTCACGTCGATCGTGCCGGCCAACATCGCGCTGGTCGCCGGCGGCAAGAACGCCGCCGAGGCGAAGACCTTCATCCAGTTCGCGCTGTCGCAGGAAGGCCAGGAAGTGCTGCTCGATCCGAAGATCTCGCGCCTGCCGGTGCTGCCCTATTCCGCCTTCGGCGGCAAGATCCCGGCCGGGTACCCGGATCCCGGTGCGATCGCCAAGCGCAGCAAGGTGCAGTTCGACGCCGATCTGTCCGAGAGCCGTTATGCGCTGGTGCAGTCGATCTTCGACCAGACGATCACCTTCCGCCTGAAGGAACTGCAGGCGGCGACGAAGGCGATCCTGGAGGCCGAGGCGAAAAACGCGGCGAAGAAGAACACGCAGGCCGCCGAGCTGATCAAGCAGGCGCGCGAACTCGCGTTCGCGCCGGTCGTGTCGGCCCAGATCGCCGACCAGGCCGAGTTTCAGAAGCTGTTCGCCTCCAACAAGAAGGAAGTCGCGGTGGCGAAGAAGATCACCGGGCTGGAGGAATCCTGGAACAGCAAGGCGCGCGCCAATTACGAGAAAGCCGCCGATCTCGCTCGTCAGGCCGCCGCCGCCAGCAGGTAGTCACGCAGCACTGCCGATCCGTCTCCCGCGCGACGACGCGCTGCCGCCGGCGGCGCGCGTCGCCGAGGCCGGTGCGACGGTCAGCCCCTGACGTCCTGCTTCTGATGTTCGCTTTTCGATGAGCAGCGCCACCGCAGCACCGACAGCCCGCCCGCTGGCGTTCCTGCGCCGCGCGTGGGCCGCCTCGCCCGCTTCGCTGATGGCCGCCGCCGCGGTCGTCGCCTTCCTCGCCGCGTTCCTGCTGCTGCCGGTCGGCACGGTCTTCGTCACCGCCTTTTCCGAGGCCGACGGCAGCTTCACGTTCGGGCATTTCTCGACGTTCTTCACCACGTCGCTGATGCGCGAGTCGTTCGGCAATTCGCTGTACGTCGCGCTGGTCAGCGTCGGCATTGCCTCGATCATCGCCGTGCCTCTGGCCTACATCACGGTGCGCTTCGAGTTCCGCGGCGCGGCGCTGATCCAGACCCTGGGGGTGCTGCCGCTGATCATGCCGCCGTTCGTCGGCGCGGTGGCGATGACGCTGATCTTCGGCCGC
>JBFGOX010000180.1:0-6153 GCA_041565015.1 Burkholderiaceae bacterium | reverse complement strand
TCGGCGGGTCGCGACCGAGCGACCATGCCGGTTCCGGAAGATCAGATAGCCGCAGCGCTCAGGCGCTGATTCGACAGCCAAACGCGAGCGCGGCCCAGTGGCAAGGGCTGCTAACGACCCAATGCGGGCATCGGACCACCAAGATCGACAGCCGTGAAGCAGTCGTTGGCTGGTGCAGCCGCGGCCGCAGGACCAGCGCCTCCAGCCGCCGCATGAACTCCAGCGGGCTCATCACCAGGTGCGTGGTGCCGTCACGCCACGGCGGCTTGAGCTTGAGCTCCACCTGGCCGGCTGCGTTGAGCTGCACGCGTTCGTCCGAGAGCGCCGGCCAGGTGATGTCCGGCACCCTTCACGCGTCGTGACGGCGGGTGCGGAGCAAACTGCAGTGGTGGCCTGCCGGCAGCCTGACGAGGCGATCAGCGATCACACTTGGCGCGTGAGTCTTCGATCGGGCGACATCGGTCCTCGGTCGGATTGATCTTAGCTTCACAGGGATTCAGCCAGCTCATCGTGCCGGCCCTACAGGATCCCCAGCCGCCGGAAGACATCACCCAGCTTCTCGCCGCGCCGCAGCGCGTCGCGCGACTGGTTCTCGCCGGCCACCTTCTCCAGCGCGCGCTGCACGACCTCTGCCTCGGCCTTGCGCGGGATCACCACCACGCCGTCGACATCGCCGAAGACGAGCTCGCCGGGGTGCACCGCCACGCCGCCGCACTGCACCGGCACGTCGCGCTCCACCATGCGCGCACGGCCCTTGGTGTCGAGCGGACCGATGCCGCCGCAGAACACCGGGAACCGCATCTCACGGATCTGCCGCACATCGCGCACCAGGCCGTCGGTGACGCAGCCGGCCGCACCGCGTGCCACGCAGGCGGTGGACAGCAGCTCGCCCCAGGGCGCGATGCGCTCGCTCGGGCCGTCGCAGGCCAGCACCACCACGTCACCGGGCTGCAGGTCGTCGACCAGCGCGATCTCCACCTCGTAGGGGTTCTCGCCGGCGGCCGGTTGCGCATACACCGGCATGTACAGGCCGGTGCGCGCCCGGCCGAAGAGCTGCAAGGCGTCGTCCAGTGGCCGCATGAAGGGTTTCATGGCCTGCTGCATCAGGCCCAGGCTGTCCAGCGTGTCGGACAGCACCGCGGCATTCAGGGCGCTCAGGGTCGAGAGGTCGGCAATCACGTCATCTCCTCGGCGGGTTGACGTGGATGATGGCGTGCCAGCCGTTGCCGTAAAGTGGCCCTTTCACCTATCCGGGGCCACGGACGATGTCGATGCTGCAGGTGCGCAAGCTGGTGATCCAGCTTGAATCGCGGCGATGATCTTCATCTCACCCCGAAGCTGCCGACCGTGAGAGACGGCTCCTGGCCGTCAGGAGAAATCGCAGTAGAGCCAACTAGGTGCCGTTCGCGAACTGCACCGTAATCGGCACCGCGAGTTGTCAGCGCTCGGAACGATTGTCGGGAGCCAGCTGGCTCCCAGAGTTTGCTTATCGGCGCACGTCTCACGCCGATTTTTCAGCCGCGGCTTGTTTACGACTTTATTTGCTGGGAACAAATCAAGAAAGTCGGACAATCAAGGTCATTCCACGGTGACGCTTTTGGCCAGATTCCTCGGCTTGTCCACATCCGTTCCGCGCGCCACCGCGGTGTGATAGGCGAGCAGCTGCAGCGGCACCACGTGCAGGATCGGCGACAGGTCGCCGTAATGCTCGGGCAGGCGGATCACGTGAATGCCTTCGCTCGAATCGATCCGCGTGTCGGCGTCGGCGAAAACGTAAAGCTGGCCGCCGCGGGCGCGCACTTCCTGCATGTTGCTCTTCAGCTTCTCCAGCAGCGCGTCGTTCGGCGCCACGGTGACCACCGGCATCGCGTCGGTCACCAGCGCCAGCGGGCCGTGCTTCAGCTCCCCGGCGGGATACGCCTCGGCGTGGATGTAGCTGATCTCCTTGAGCTTGAGCGCGCCTTCGAGCGCGATCGGATAGTGCAGGCCGCGGCCGAGGAACAGCGCATTTTCCTTACG
Organism: Burkholderiaceae bacterium; assembly: GCA_041565015.1. GTDB lineage: Bacteria > Pseudomonadota > Gammaproteobacteria > Burkholderiales > Burkholderiaceae_F > JADJWR01. The sequence continues at coordinate 4,134 of JBFGOX010000180.1, read as the reverse complement.
CGCGAAGGTTTCGCTCCAGGCGATGATGTGCGGCTCCAGCGCCAGCACGCTCTGCAGCGCCACCGGCAGGTGGCGCAGGCGGCGGATCGCCGTGCGCTCGCGCTCCTCGCTCAGTCGGCCGCGCAGCTTGGCGATGCAGTTGGCCAGCAGGTACAACGCCACCAGCTGCGTGGTGAAGGCCTTGGTCGAGGCCACCCCGATCTCAACGCCGGCGCGGGTGATGAACTGCATCGCCGTCTCGCGCACCATCGCGCTGGTGGCGACATTGCACACCGCAAGCGTGCGGTGCATGCCCAGGCTCTTGGCGTGCTTCAGCGCCGCCAGCGTGTCGGCCGTCTCGCCGGACTGCGACACGACGACGACGAGCGTGTTCGCATTGGGCACCGAGGGCCGATAACGGTATTCGCTGGCGATCTCCACCGTTGCCGGCACGCCGGCGATCGACTCCAGCCAGTAGCGCGCGGTGCAGCCGGCGTAGTAGCTGGTGCCGCAGGCGAGGATCAGCACGCTGTCCACGCGCGGCAGCACTTCGACCGCCGCTTCGCCGAAGATCGCAGGCGAGATCTGGCTCGTTTCGCCGATGTCGCCGACCGTATCGCCGACCGCACGCGGCTGCTCGAAGATTTCCTTCTGCATGAAGTGCCGGTACGGCCCGAGCTCGACCGCCGTCGAGTAGGCCGACACGGTGCGCGCGGGGCGCTCGACCTGGCGCCCCTCGGCATCGACGACCCACACGCGCGCCAACTGCAGGTCGACGACATCGCCTTCCTCGAGGTAGACGATCTGATCGGTGCTGCCGGCGAGCGCCAGCGCGTCGGAGGCGAGGAAGTTCTCGTTGCGGCCGAGGCCGACGACCAGCGGGCTGCCCGCCCGCGCGCCGACCACCCGATGCGGCTCGTCGCGGCAGAACACCGCGATCGCATAGGCGCCGTGCAGCCGGCGCACCGCGCGCTGCACGGCGTCCAGCAGGTCGCCCTCGTAGCACTGGTCGACCAGGTGCGCGATGACCTCGGTATCGGTCTGGCTGTCGAAGACGTAGCCGGCCTCGGCCAGGCCGCGGCGAAGTTCCTCGTAGTTCTCGATGATGCCGTTGTGCACGAGGGCGATGCGTGCGCCCTTGTGCGCGGTGCCCGGGCCGGTCGAAAAATGCGGGTGTGCATTCAGCGTGGTCGGGGCGCCATGCGTGGCCCAACGCGTGTGCGCGATGCCGGTGAAGCCGGGCAGCTGCGCGGTCTGCACTTCGAGCTCGGCCACGCGCGCGACACTGCGCGCCCGCTTCAGTTCGCCGTCGGCGTGCACGGCCACGCCGCAGGAGTCGTAGCCGCGGTATTCGAGCCGGCGAAGCCCTTCGACCAGCATCGGGACGATGTTTCGCTGCGCCACTGCACCGACGATGCCGCACATGAACGACTCCCAGATTCACGCGATGATGCGGCAGCGTACGGCAAACCGAATGCGAGAGGCTTGCAAAGATCGGTCGCTGCCGCAAGAATGTTGCAGTCGGTCTATGAGCCGAAAGAAAATTTCACCCGTCAGGCTGCGTCAAACGTCCTGAGCGGGGCAAGTCGCGCCGGCCGCACGCAGCGCCAACTGCAAGTGCCCCGCCTTTGCCATGCCGACCATCACGCTCGATTCGACCGACCGCCGCCTGCTCGACCTGCTGCAGACCGACAGCGCGCTGACCAACGACGAACTGGCCAGCCGCGCACACGTTTCGCCCGCCACCAGCCTGCGCCGTGTTCGCCGGCTGGTCGAAGCGGGCGTCATCGAGCGGCGCATCGCCATCGTCAACGCGCAGGCCATGGGCGGCGGCGTGAACGTGATCGTCGAGGTCAGCCTCGAGAACCAGTCCGCCGAGGCGCTGGACGCGTTCGAGCGCCATCTTGCCGCGGCGGCCGAAGTGCAGCAGTGCTACCGGGTGGCTTCCGGACCCGATTTCGTGCTGGTCGTGTTCGTGCCGGACGTCGCCGCCTACCACGCCTTCGCGCACCGCGCCCTGACCGCGCAGGCCAACGTGCGCAACGTGCGCAGCTTCTTCGCCGTCAAGCGCAGCAAGTTCGAGCCGAAGGTGCCGCTGTAGAGAGCGCCGCATCCGCACCGTGGCCGAGCTGCTGAAAGACCGCTACACGCCCGCCTACGTCGATGCGGTGGCCCGGGCAATGCGCGCCGTCGCGCCGGGTTTCGACACCGACGCTTTCCGCCGCAGCGTGCTGGGCCATGGCTGGTCCGCGCTCGAGCTGAAGGCGCGCATGCGGCGCATTGCGCAGGCGCTGCATCAGCACCTGCCCGGCGCCTACCGGACGCAGCTGGCGGCGCTGAAGAAGGCGGCACCGTCGTTCGGCGGCTTCGAGGCGATGTACTTTCCGGACTTCGTCGAGCAGTTCGGCCAGCACGATTTCGTCGCCTCGATGGCTGCGCTCGAGCACTTCACCCGCTACTCGTCGAGCGAGTTCGCGGTGCGACCGTTCATCGCCCGCGAGCCGGCGCGCACGCTGACCCTGATGCGGCGCTGGGCGCAGCACGCCGACGAACACGTTCGCAGGCTGGCCTCCGAGGGCAGCCGCCCGCGCCTGCCGTGGGCCATGCGGCTGCCGCAACTGATCGCCGACCCCACGCCGATCGTGCCGATTCTCGAGCGCCTGCGCGCCGACCCCAGCGACACCGTGCGCCGCTCGGTGGCCAACAGCCTGAACGACATCGCCAAGGATCATCCGCAGCTCGTGATCGGGCTGGCGCAACGCTGGCTCGGCGAGAACGCGCTGACCGATGCCCTGCTCAAGCATGCGTGCCGCACGCTGCTCAGGCGCGGTCATCAGGGCGCGCTAGCGCTTTTCGGCCACCACGACGCCGTCGCGCTGCGCGTGGCCGCGTTTCGCCTCGGCACTTCGAGGCTGCCAATCGGCGCCGACCTGGCCTTTTCCTTCACCGTGCGACTGGCGCAGGACGATCCGGCGCGGCTGCGCCTCGAATACGCGGTCGACTTCGTCAAGGCCAACGGCAGCGCCTCGCGCAAGGTGTTCAAGATCGGCGAGCGCACGGTCGGACCGGATGCGCCGCTGCGCATCGCGCGACGGCACCGTTTCCGCGATTTCTCAACCCGCCGTCACTACCCGGGCCCGCACCGGATCACGATCATCGTCAACGGCGTCGAGCGCGCGGCGCGCATGCTGCGGCTGCTGGCGGCCGGCTCAGCGCGGCCGCTAGACTGACGCCGAATCCAAGGAGAGCCGATGGCGGCGCAAGAAATCAACAACATGGCGGTGTTCTGCGACTTCGAGAACATCGCGCTCGGCGTGGCCGACGCAAAGTACGACAAGTTCTCGGTCAAGACGGTGCTCGAGAAGCTGCTGGTCAAGGGCAGCATCGTGGTGAAGAAGGCCTACTGCGACTGGGAGCGCTACAAGAGCTACAAGGCCGGCATGCACGAGGCGGCCTTCGAGCTGATCGAGATCCCGCACGTGCGCCAGAGCGGCAAGAATTCGGCCGATATCCGCATGGTCGTCGACGCGCTGGACCTCTGCTACACGAAGTCGCACGTCGACACGTTCGTCGTCATCAGCGGCGACTCGGATTTCTCGCCGCTGGTATCGAAACTGCGCGAGAACAACAAGCGGGTCATCGGGGTGGGCGTGAAGGCGTCGACCTCCGACCTGCTGATCAAGAACTGCGACGAGTTCATCTTCTACGACGACCTCGTTCGCGTCGAGGAAGCGAAACAGCGCAGCGCCGCGAAGAAGACCACCCGGAAGGCCGCGCCGCGCAAGGCCGAACGCAAGAAAGCCGGGCCGGCGGCCGAAGGTGCGGAGCCGCCGACGGACGACGCGGCAGAGCGGCGCCGCCAGGTGGCGATCGACCTCGTGCTCGAAACGCTCGAGGAACTGATCGACGCGCGCGGCTCAGACGAGCGCATCTTCGCCTCGATGGTCAAGCAGGCGCTGAAGCGGCGCCGGCCCGAGTTCAATGAGAGCTACCACGGCTACAAGGGCTTCGCGGCGCTGCTCGATGACGCGGTCGCGCGCGGCCTGCTGGCCGTCAGCAAGGACGAACAGACCGGCCAGCACCTGGTGCGGCTCGCCGCCGTCGAGCCTGCCGAGTCCTAGCCTGCAGCAATCCTCCGGGAGCGAACGGGTCAGC
>JBFGOX010000179.1:0-6165 GCA_041565015.1 Burkholderiaceae bacterium | reverse complement strand
TGCGCTTCCCGCCGGGGACGTGGCACCTGCGTCCACTGCCTCCGAGATCCGCATCGAGAACGCGCGCTCGCACAATCTGCAGGGCGTCTCGTGCAGCATCCCGCTTCGCCAGCTGACGGTGGTGACGGGCGTCTCGGGCTCGGGCAAGTCGACCCTCGTGAACGACACCCTCTACCGGGCCCTCGCCGCGCGGCTGCACAACCTGCGTGGTGCCGATGCCGAATTTCCGCTTGGCCGACTGACGGTGGTCACGGGCGTCTCCGGCAGCGGCAAGTCGACGCTGGCGCGCGACGTGCTGCTGGCCAACCTGCACCACGCGGTCGACGCCGACCCACGGCGCAAGAAGTTTGAAGGGCCGTGGCTCGGCTGCGACGGCATCGACGGCCACGCGTTGGTCGACCGCGTGCTCGAAGTCGACCAGACGCCGATCGGCAAGACGCCGCGCTCGTGCCCGGCGACCTATGTCGGCTTCTGGGACGCGATCCGGCGGTTGTTCGCCGACACGGCCGAAGCGCGGATGCGCGGCTATTCGCCGTCGCGCTTTTCGTTCAACACCGCGGGCGGACGCTGCGAAGCCTGCGAGGGCCAGGGCTTGCGCACGATCGAGATGAACTTCCTGCCCGACGTGAAGGTGCTGTGCGATGCCTGCGGTGGCCGCCGCTTCAACCGCGAGACGCTCGGCATCAGCCTTCGCGGCAAGAGCGTCGGCGACGTGCTGGCGATGGAGATCGACGACGCGGTCAGCTTCTTCGGCGCCCATCCTTCGATCTTGCGTCCGCTGCAACTGCTGCAGGACGTCGGCCTCGGTTACCTGACGCTCGGCCAGCCGTCGCCGACGCTGTCCGGCGGCGAGGCGCAACGGATCAAGCTGGTGACCGAACTGGCGAAGGTGCGACTGGACGAAGGCCTGATCCGTACCGGCCGCGCCTACAAGCCGTTGCAGACCCTGTACGTGCTCGACGAGCCCACCGTGGGCCTGTCGATGCACGATGTCGAGAAGCTGCTTCGCGTGCTGCACCGGCTGGTCGACGCCGGCAACACGGTGGTGGTGATCGAGCACAACCTCGATGTGATCGCCGACGCCGACTGGGTGATCGACCTCGGCCCCGAAGGCGGTGATGCCGGCGGCGATGTCGTCGCGCAGTGCCCGCCGCACGAGCTGACGCGACGCGCGACACACACGGGCCGCGCATTGCGAGTGCTGCTCGATCGCGGCTGAGCGGCAGCGCGGACGGCCATTGCGCTCGCCCGCAAGTCTTGGCCATCGCCGGCGCTGCCGTCGGCGCGAGATGCCGTGTCCACACGCATCGCTGGACGCTTTGCGTCTGCAGTTGCAATTCGCGCGCGACGGCAGTCGCCGTCGGTCTCGATGCGATGCAAGGAGGTTCCCATGCGCATGGCTACCGTAGTCGGTTCGTCGGCCCACCGCGGGCAAGGCAAGAGCAAGTATCGGGATGTGGCAAATCATCCCGAAGGCGAATAACACGTCCGCACGGGCAAGCGACCGGCTATTCACCTCTCGGGTACGTCCAGGCGCTGGTCGTCGACTTGCCCGATGCGGCGGTCGAGTCCTTCCCCGGCGTGGCGAACCCATGTGCCCTGCGCTCTCCGAAGGCCGGCGAACGCGTGGCTTCGCCGAGATCGTGCGCGTGATGCACTCGGGCGGCTGTCGGCAGTTCGCCGATATCGCCAACGGCAAGCCGATGCCGGCCGAGGCGCTGAAGAACATCGACCTGTAAACGACATGAATCGCCGCTGATCTTCCGTGTGAAGCCTGGCGAAAGATGTTGACCGACAGCGGGTTGGTCGACGTTCAGATCAGCAAGCCTTTTGCCAACTCTGCTGCATCAAGGAGCGAGGCGAGGGCGAGGAAGTACGAAGTGTTCGGGTACGCATTGCTGGCGCGCACGCCCGGGCAGCGAAAGCGTCTGCACCGGTGCGCCGGGCGGGTATGCCGCGCCAGGCGCAGCTCGCCGCTTGCTCTCGATTGGACCGAAACGGCCGCCGAGGCGTCAGCCGCTTTACGGGCTCGGCGCGTCGATGACCGTGCGGCCGGCCAGCGATGGGCCTTATCCTTTGGGCGATGGGGCGCCGACCCGGCGCCGGGCGACAGAAACGAGATGGTCTTCGAACAGATTGCGACCGGTGGCTGCCAGTCTTACCTGATCGGCTGCGAAACCAGCAGCGCGGCAGCGCTGATCGACCCGGAGATCAGCCGCATCGATCATTATCTGGCGCTGGCGGCGCGCGACGGCCTGCGCATCCGCTACCTGGTCGACACGCACACGCACGCCGATCACTTCTCCGCCACGCGCCAGTTGGCGCGTCAGCTCGACGTGCCGGTGGTGATGCATACGCTGAGCCCGGCGCCGTTCGTCGACCTGCGGCTGGCCGACGGCGAACTGCTTCGGGTGGGTAACCTGCGGCTGCAGGCGCTGCACACGCCGGGGCACACGCGCGACTCGATGTGCCTTCAGGTCGAGGACCGATTGTTCACCGGCGACACGCTGATGATCGGCGGCACCGGCCGCACCGATCTGCCCACCGGCGATGCGCAAGCGCTGCACGACAGCCTGTTCAATCGCGTGCTGAAACTGGACCCGGCATTGAAGGTGCACCCGGCGCACGAGTATCACGGCCGTGCGGCGTCCACCATCGCGCAGGAAGCCGCCAGCAATCCGCGGCTGCAGACGCGCGACCGCGCCGAGTTCGTGGCGATGATGAACAATCTGAACCTGTCGATGCCGACCCACATCACCGAGGCGCTGCGCACGAACATGAGCGGCGGCCGAACGGTGTCGCAGATGCTGGCCGAAGCGGCAGCGACGGTGCCTTTCATGTCGCTGGCCGAACTGAAAACTCACGTTGAAACCGGCGCCGGCGACCTGCTCATCCTCGACGTGCGCGAACGCGACGCCTACGAATCAGGCCACATCCCCGGCGCGCGGCTGCTGCCGCGCGGCCAGCTCGAACTGCGCGTCGACCGCGAACTCCCCGATCCGACCCGCCCCATTCTCACCTGCTGCGAACTTGGCCAGGTCTCGACACTGGCGGCAGCGACGCTGCGCGAGATGGGCTTTCGCCACGCCGTCGCGCTCGACGGCGGCATGGCGGCCTGGCGCGATGCCGGGTATCCGCTGAAACAGGGTGCGCAGCCCTGATCACTGCACGGTTCGGATCGCATTGACCGCAAGGCGCTGGACGTTGCGCGCCCAGTGTGTCACCGGCGATCAGTACCAGACCAGATCTTCGTTCCGCTGCGGCAGGCTGGCCGGGCCGCCGAGCAGTCGTAGCAGCCGGCTGGCAGCGGCGTTGGCGAGCTGAAGGATCATTCCGTCGATCAGATAAATACCCAGCATTCTTAACTCCTTTTTCGCACGTTCGTGCTATTTATGGTCAAGCAAAAATTGCGTGGTCAACGCGCGACCTGGTCCGCCAGCAGGCGGTTGAACGCGGCCAGCGCGCGCTTCATCGCACGCTCGTCGCGAAACAGTCGCAGATCGTTGTGCAGGCCGAGAATCAGCGAGCACAATTCGAAGGCCAACTGCTCGGGATCGGTGTCCGCGGCCAGTTGACCCTCCTCGACAGCCTGCCTGACCGAGCGCGCCAGGTGCCGCCGCAGTTCGCCGAGCCCGGTGACCACTGCATCGCGCACCGGCCCGGGCCGGTCGTCGAACTCGACCGAGCCGCTGATGAACAGGCAGCCGTCGCGGCCGGAGCCAGTCTCGACCCAGTCGGCCCATTTCGCCACCAGCATGCGCAGCCGCGGCAAGCCGCGCGGCTCGCGCAGCGACGGCATCACCACCGCCTCGACAAAGCGGCGCTCGTACTCCTTCAGCGCCGCCACCTGCAGTTCCTCGCGCGAACCGACGCGCGAAAACACACCGCTCTTCGACAGGCCGGCGCGATCGGCAACGGTGCCTATGGTCAGGCTTTCCAGCCCGCCTTCCTGCGCCATCGTCAGCGCCGCATCGACGATCGCCGCGCGGGTCAGTTCGGCCTTGGTCAATCCTCCGAGTCCCATGCGGCGCATATTAGTACGATCGTGCGAAATGTCAAGCCAATACAAATTCGCGCTGAGACCTGATCGACCGTCAGCTCCGGGCAACCCTGCTGCCGGCGCAGCCCAGGCACCTATTCGACCAGTGCCGTGCCAGCCAGCACTCGATGCAGGTAGTCGCGCCCGTTGCCGGGCTTCATGAAGTGCCTGTACGCCTCGACGCCGAAGCGCATCGGGTTGAACTGGTAGACGGTCGAATTCATCTGCAGGTCGTTGTCGAAGCCCGTACCCGGGAAATTCGCCAGCACCTGCTCGCGCAGCGCGGGCGCCATCGTCGCCAGCATCGTCACATAGGCGACGTATTCATAAGCCGTGATTGAAGGTTTTTCCGTCCTGAAGTTGCACGCGGCCACGGCGTGTGCGACTTCGTGTGCAACCAGGCTGCGGTAAAGCTCGTAATCAACGGCCAGCCCGAACCAGGTAACGCGTTCAGCGAACTGCGCATACACGAGCGCCAGTACACGCTGGGCCGAGGGCACGAAGCAACCGACCGCAGATTGGTCGACGATCGGCGGCAACGCTTCCACGAGTTGCACGGTCACTGCGCCGCTGGCATCGAGCCCTTGTTCGGCGAGAAACGCGATCGCCTTGCTGGCGCCGTCGCAGGCGAGCGGGATGTCCGCCGGCTGCGGCGTGCGGATGACGACACTCGGCACGTCGCAGCGGACTTCGTGCACGGCCTCTGACGCTGAGTTGGCACACGCCGTTGCATGGCCCAAGCCGATCACCGCTGCGGCCACAAAGCGCAGCAAAAAGGCCGGAAGGACCTGCCCACGGATAGACATCGCCTTCTTCAGCGCGACCCTCGCCGGTCGAACATCATCGACGATCATTGTCATCGACAACCGTCGGCCGACTTCGCCTCAGATCAAGCGGTCGCCATTGCCCACGCTCTTGCCTCGATCGGGAGCCGGGTCGCCGTTAGGCAAAGTCAGCCATCGCACCATGACTCAGTTCGTCGGCAGCGGAACTTGCCTGGCGACAACGTCTGCCACGCCGTGCCGGGCAAGCTGAGCGCGGATTTTTCTTTGAGAGTCGAAAGATGCCGACCCGCCGCGATCTCCTGCGCCTTGCACCCCTGTCAGCCGCCCCCTTGCTGCCTGCGGCGGTTCCGCCTACGACCTCGCGACACAAGAGACCCGGCGGCACATCCCGCGCAAAACGCAGGCTCATTCGCCGGTAGCGATCAGCACGCCAGCCGCGCGCAGCCGCCGCGCGAGGACGTCACCGAGCCCGGTGGCCGGCGTCAGCAGCCCGCCGCGCCGGGCGCCACCGGGCAGATCGTCGGTGTCCTGCACGAGCGCCAACGCCGCCTCGCAGACGAAACGCACCGTCGCGCGATTGCCGGGATCGCCCTGGTGCGCGATCAGCCCGTGCACCGTGCGGCCGTCTTCACCGAAGCCGACCAGTTCGGCGCGGAACCAGCCTTCGTTCATCGTGCGCTCCGACGGTCCGCTGCCCGGCTCGGGCAGGAGCCGCTTCAGCAGCGAACGGGTCGGCCCATGCGCCGCAAGTTGCTCGAAGCCGCGCAGCGCACCGTTGAGTGCCGCCGCCTTCGCGAACGCCAGCGGCGGGTCGAATTTCGTGAATTCCTGGTAACGAAAGCCGGGGCCGTACGGCTTCTTCCAGCCGGCGAACAGCGCCGCGCTGCGGCGGACCACACGAGTGTTGATCGGCCCCATGATGAATGGGCCGACCCAGGTGCCGACCACGCCGTCGTACTGCGGCGCGACCGGATCGGCATTGCGTTCGATTTCGCTCGGCTCCTTTACGGCGCTTGGATTGAGCAGAAAGGGATCGCGACCTTCATCGATCCGGCCGCTTTCGTAGCGATTGAAGTTCGACGCTAGCGTGCCGCCGTTGAAGCCACCGTACATCTGGAAGTACGCGCGCACCTCGACGCACGGCGTGCCGAGTTGACGCCGCACCAGCCGCGCGATCAGGTACGCGCCCAGGTCGGACGGCACTGAATCGAATCCGCAACACGGGATCACGCGCGTGCCGTCGCGCGCCGCGCGCGCGTGGTGGCGATCGATCAGACCGCGCACCCACACCGTCTCGCCGGTAATGTCGACGTAGTGCGTGCGCCGCGCAACGCAGGCATC
>JBFGOX010000178.1:0-6166 GCA_041565015.1 Burkholderiaceae bacterium | reverse complement strand
GAAGAGAAACGAATGGACCAGGGAATCGAATTCGTCGACGTGACCAAGCGCTTTGTCGCCGATGGTCCGGCTGCCGTAGACCGCGCCTCGTTTGCCGTGCCGGCCGGCACGCTGACGACGATTCTCGGGCCCTCCGGCTGCGGCAAGACCACGCTGCTGCGCATGATCGCCGGCCTCGAACAGCCGACCGCAGGACGCATCGTGGTCGGTGGCCGCGACGTCACCCGGCTCGCGCCGGCCGAACGCAACGTCAGCCTGGTGTTCCAGAGCTACGCGCTGTTTCCGCACCTGAACGTGCTCGACAACGTTGCGTACGGGCTGGTCGTCACCGGCGTACCGAAGGCCAATGCGCACCAGCGCGCCGCGACCGCGCTCGACGGTGTCGGGCTGTCGGGACTCGGTGCGCGGTGGCCGGCAGAGCTTTCCGGCGGGCAGCAGCAGCGCGTGGCGGTGGCGCGCGCGCTGGTGCTCGAGCCGGCCGTGTTGCTGTTCGACGAGCCGCTGTCGAACCTCGATGCGCGGCTGCGCCGCTCGATGCGCGACGAGATCCGCGCCCTGCAGCAGCGGCTGGCGCTGACCGTGGCCTATGTGACGCACGACCAGAGCGAAGCGCTGGCGGTGTCCGACCAGATCATCGTGATGAACGCCGGCCGCATCGCGCAGATCGGCACCCCGCGTGCGCTGTACGAAGCGCCGGTCGACGCCTTCGTCGCCGGTTTCCTCGGCGAAGCGATGCTGCTGCCGGGCCGGATCGACGGCTACGGGCAATTGGCGGTCGGCCCGCTGCGCTTGGCGGTGAGCACGCACGCGCGCGGCGATGTGCAGGTGGCGATCAGGCCGCACGCATGGCGCATCGACGAACCGGGCCCGGACGCGCTGGCCGGCCGGATCGCCAAGTCCGCCTATATCGGCGCGGTGTGCGAATACACGATCGACACCGAGCTCGGCGAAGTCTTCGTCGTTGCCGACGCCGAACCTCGCGTATGGACGGTCGGCGCGGGCGTGTCGCTGTCGCTGCTGGCCCGCGGCGTGGCGGTGCTGCCGCGCTAGGTCGCCCGTGCCGCTGCCGAGACTGCGCGGCCGCTTGCGGCCGCCGACGAAGCGTTCTCCTGCGTCGCCTGTGGCAAGCTTTCGGCTCGACGTCGATTGGTTCGGGAGCGATAAATGAACGACGAGGAGATCCGCGCCGTGCTGAGCATCGCGCTGATGGCTGCTTATGCGGACGGCCACAAGGCCGATGCCGAGCGTGACGAGGTGCGGCGCGTGGCCGAAGCGCTCGGCACCGAGGTCGCCGATCTGAACCTGCCGGCGCTTTACCAGGACGTGCTGCTCAAGCGAACCAGTGTGCCGCAGGCCGCCGCGCTGCTGACCCGTGGCGAAACGCGGCAGCTTGCATTTGAACTGGCCGTCGGCGTGTGCGACGCGGACGGTTTGCGCAACGAGTCGGAAACACGTTTCCTGGCGGAACTCGGCGCGGCGCTGAAGCTGAGTCCGCCGCAGATGGCCGAGCCCGCCGCGTACGCGGACGCGCTGGCGACGATGCCGCTGCCGCAGCCGGACGCTGCGCCCGAGGCTGCGCCGGCGCCGCAGGGCCCGGTCGTGGCGAGCACGGGGCGCGACGACGCGGAACTGGACCGGATGATCCTGAACACCGCGATCATGAACGGCGCGCTCGAACTGCTGCCGCAGTCAGTGGCATCGATGGCGATCATCCCGCTGCAGATGCGCATGGTCTACCGCATCGGCAAGCAGCACGGCTACGAACTCGATCGTGGCCACATCAAGGATCTGCTGGCCGCCGTCGGCGTCGGGCTGACGGGCCAGTATCTCGAGGAAATCGGCCGCAAGCTGATCGGCGGCCTGTTCGGCAAGTTGCCTGGGAGGCTGGCCGGCAGCCTGGCGCGCGGTGCGACCGGCATGGCGTTCTCGTTCGCCACCACCTACGCGCTGGGCAAGGTTGCGGCGCGCTACTACGCGGGCGGACGGACGATGAACGCGCAGATGCTGAAGGACGCGTACGCCGAACTGATGCAGGAGGCGCGCGGCGTGCAGGCGCGCGTGCAGCCGCAGATCGAGCAGCAGGCACGCGGCATCGACGTCGATCGCATCGTGCAACTGGTGCGCGAGCACTGAGCCGAAACCGATGGATCCGGCGCTGCCTTTCATCGACCCGTCCAACGACGCCGACCTCGAGCGCCGCTTCGCCGGTGTGGCGCGGCTGTACGGCGAAGCGGCGCTGGCGCGGCTGCGCGAAGCGCGGGTCGCAGTGGTCGGCATCGGCGGCGTCGGCTCGTGGGTGGCCGAAGCGCTGGCGCGCAGCGGCGTCGGCGCGCTGTCGCTGATCGACCTGGATCACATCGCCGAAAGCAATACCAACCGGCAGATCCATGCGCTCGGCGACAACTACGGCAAGGCCAAGGTGCTGGCGATGGCCGAACGGATCGCGGCGATCAACCCCGTCTGCCGTTTGACTCCGGTCGAGGTTTTCGTCGATGCCGACAACGCGGCCGCGCTGGCCGCCGGGCACGACGTGGTCGTCGACTGCATCGACCAGGTCAGTGCCAAGGCGGCGCTGATCGCCGCCTGCCGCGCGCAAGCGATTGCCGTGATTACCTGCGGCGGCGCGGGCGGGCGGATCGATCCGACCCGCCTGCGCGAGGACGATCTGGCGCGTGTGCAAGGCGATGCGCTGCTGGCGAAAGTCCGATATCGACTTCGCCGGCGCTATGGTTTTGCGCGCGAAATCAAGGGCCGTGCCCGCAAGTTCGGTATTGCCGCGGTTTACTCCGACGAGCCGGTCCGCACGCCCCAGGACTGCTCGCCGCAGGCCCGCCTGGCCTGCGCAGGCTATGGCTCGACGGTGGCCGTGACCGGGGCGATGGGATTTGCCGCCGCAGCACTGGCGCTGCAACATATCGGGGCTGGCCGGCCCCACGCGAGGGCTTGACAGTCATCAATCGCCGGCCGACGGCGGGCGCTTAGGATGATTTCGACAGCGGCAAGCGCCGCAAGGAAAACAGATGTTCAAGAAGATCCTGCTGCCGACTGATGGATCGGAACTGTCCGCAAAGGCGGTCCAGGGCGCGATCCAGATGGCAGGCCAGCTCGGTGCATCGATCGTCGGCGTAACGGTGGTCGAGCCGTATTCGTACTCCACGCTGTCCGAATACCGGCCCGAAACGCTCGAGGCGTTCGAGGCGCGTAATGCGCAGGCCGCCGAACAGCGCCTGGCGTCGATCGTGCAGGCAGCCAAGGAAGGGAAGGTCACCTGCGAGACGGTAACGGTCAAATCGTTCTCGCCCTACGAGGCGATCATCGACACGGCCAAGAAACACGGCTGCGACGTGATCTTCATGGCATCGCACGGGCGGCGGGGCTTGAGCGCGGTGCTGCTCGGCAGCGAGACGCAGAAAGTGCTGACGCACTCGAAGATTCCGGTTCTGGTGTATCGCTGATACACCACCAGCGGCGGGCATCGTGCCCGCTCTCGGACGGGCCAGCCACCGGGAGGTGCCTGGCCCTCCGTCTTTCTGCGCCGGCGGCGCACGGCACAGCGAACGTCGGCGGCCGAGCCGCCATCCCGGTGCAGGCCGGGAACCAGCTTCTCTTGCGGGGAGGACCGCCCCCGGGCCTTTGGCCCGAAGCCTGCCGGGGCAGGCTTCGCCGAGGCGACGAACGCGCAACGCTCAGATCTTCTTGTCTCGCCCCTCCCAGAAGGGCGCGCGCATTTCGCGCTTCAGCGTCTTGCCGGCGGCGCTGCGCGGGAAGTCCCGCATCACCAGCACGCGGGCGACGCGCTGGTAGCGGGCCGCGACGTGCCCGTTGATCCAGTCGCGCAGTTCCTCTGCGCTGGCCTGGCCATCGCCATGCAGGATCACGGCAGCGACCGGCGTTTCGCCCCACTTGTCGTCAGGAATCCCGAACACCGCGACCTCGCGCACGGCCGGGTGGCGGGCGGCGATTTCCTCGATGTCGCGTGGATAGACCTTCACGCCGCCCGAATCGATCATGTCCTTCTTGCGGTCGACCAAGTGCAGGTAGCCTTCATCATCGACGTAACCCATGTCGCCGGTCAGCAGCCAGCCGTTGCGGATTGCCTTTTCCGTGAGGTCGGGGCGGTTGTGATAGCCGCTCATCAGGATCGGCCCGCGGCCGACGATCTCGCCGATTTCGCCAGCCGGCGCGTCGGTGCCGTCCTCGCGCGCGATGCGCAGTGAAAAGAACTGCGGCGGCACGCCGACCGAGCCGGTCTTGCGCTCCGAATCCTTGACGTCGAGGATGGTGACGAAACCTTCAGTGAGTCCATAGAGCTCGTAGAAACGGCCGGGCAGCAGGCGGTTGAGCCGCTCCTTCTGTTCCTCATGCAGCGGCGCGCCGAGCGACAGGATCATCTGCAGCGATTCGAGCTTTTCGGGTGCGAATTCAGGCGCATCGAGCATCGCAACGATCTGCGCCGGCACCATCATCGTGTGCGTGACCTTGTGGCGCGCGATCAGTTCGATCGTGTCGGCGGCAATGAACTGCCGCGCCAGCACATAGTGGGCGCCAAGATGGAAGCACGGCATCAGCGTGACGTAGGCGCCGTTGAAGACGATCGCGCCCGTGTGCAGCACGACCGATTCCGGCGTCATCCGCCACGCCGGGCCCATCAGCAACGCGTACATCGCGCGCACGAAGTGCGTGTGCATGATGCCCTTCGGCATCCCGGTGGTGCCGCTCGTGTACATGATGTTGAACAGGTCGTCTTGGGTGACCTTCGCCTGCGGCGGCGTCTCGGAGGCCACCGCGCGCAGCTCGGCCAGGCCGAAGCACCCCGGCTCCGCGCCGTCGACCAGCACGATTCGCCGGCGCAGTGCCTGCGGCAACTCGTCGCGGATCGATTCGATCACCGGCAGCATCGACACCTGCGTGACCAATGCGGCAGCCTGCGAATCGGCGAGCAGCGCGCGCAGACCCGGCCCCATCAACAGCGGCGACAGCGGCACGTTGGCGGCGCCG
Source organism: Burkholderiaceae bacterium (assembly GCA_041565015.1). GTDB lineage: Bacteria > Pseudomonadota > Gammaproteobacteria > Burkholderiales > Burkholderiaceae_F > JADJWR01. The sequence goes on along the minus strand of JBFGOX010000178.1, from coordinate 1,168 downwards.
AGCGACGGCACGGCGAAGGTCAGCTCGACCAGTTCGCGGCAATTGGCGAGTAAGCTCGCTACTTTGTCGCCGCGGCGGATGCCGAGGCCGGCCAGCGCATGCGCGGTGCGGTTCACGCGGGCGGCGAACTGCGCGTAAGAATGGGTTGCGCCCTCGAAGGTCAGCGCCGGCGCGGCGCCCCGGTAGCGTGCCTGACGATTGATCAGTGAAGCCAGTTCGAGCATCGATTCCTCCCGCCGACTTTCCGGATGCCGGAAGTTTGCCGCCTGCGCCGGCGCTTGCAAGTGCGATCCGGCCGAATTTGCGCTCGGTCAAGCGCGCCGCCCGGCGGCAGCCGTAAGTTTGCTTCGATAACCCCGTTGGAGATCCCAATGAGCCAGGCCGCGGTCAGACACGATGACATCTTCGTCGGCTTCAAGCCCATCGACGACCTGCATCACGAGTTCCAGTCGATCGTCGACGCGCTGAACGATCCCGCCGAGGCCGACTACGGCGAGCACCTGCTGGCGCTGCACGAGCACATGCTGCGCCATACGGCGCTTGAAGAACAGTACATGCTGCAGGAAAACTTCCCGCACTACCTGTCGCACAAGCACGAGCACGACCGCTTCGTCGAGCGGCTTGCCGACATGCGCCGCCGTTTCGACGCCGGCGACATCGACGGCGTGCGCCACTATGCGCACGAACTGATGGGGTGGTTCGCTGCCCACGCGCAGAATCACGACGCGCCGCTGGCCGCCTTCCTTAAGGGCCAGTCCGCCGGCTGAGTGCAGCGGCCGGGCCGCCGCACTCGAAAAAAAAGCCCGGCATCGCCGGGCTTTTTTCGTTGCAGCGCAGGTGCGCTACTTGACCGGCTGCTTCTTGCCGCCGGGATAGTTGTAGACGGTCGTGGCGGCGTTTTTCAGTTCACCGGTGCTGTCGAAGGACACCTTGGTCGTCACGCCGTCGATCTGGATCTTGGCCAGTTCGGGCAGGTACTTTGCGGGTTCGACCGAATTGGCTTTCTGCATCGCCGCCACCAGCGTCATGACGGCGTCGTAGACATACGGCGCATAGACCTGGATCGGCTCCTTGAACTTCGCTTCGAAGCGCGTCTTGAAGTCCTTGCCCTTGGGCATCTTGTCCAGCGAAGCGCCGCCTTCGGCGCAGGCGACGTGTTCACCGATGG
>JBFGOX010000177.1:0-6197 GCA_041565015.1 Burkholderiaceae bacterium | reverse complement strand
TACAGCGCCAGCGACCAGAAATGCGGTGGCGTCCAGACGAAGATGATCAGTGCGAGCAACCACGCCTGCGCTGGAGCTTCGCCGGTCATTGCGGCCCAGCCGAGCACCGGCGGCATCGCGCCGCTGATGCCGCCGATGACGATGTTCTGCGGCGTGTGCGGTTTCAGCAGCACCGTGTAGATCACCGCGTAGCCGACGAAGGTGGCAAAGGTCAGCCACATCGTCAGCGCATTGACGTGCGAGTAAAGGACCCACATGCCGGCGCCGCCGATGACCCCAGAAAACACCAGCGCCTGAAACGGCGTGATCTCCCCGCGCGCCAGCGGCCGCATTCTCGTGCGCGCCATCCTGGCGTCGATATGGCGCTCGATGATCGAGTTCACTGCGAAGGCCGCGCCGGCCAGCAGCCAGATGCCAAGCGTGGCAATTGCAACGGCAGTCAGGCTCGGCAACTGGCTGTTCGACAGGAACATGCCGATCACCGCACAGAAAAGCGCCAGCTGCGTCACCCGTGGCTTGGTCAGCTGCCAGTACTGCCGTGCGAGTTGCGGCCAGGCCGTACGGACAAAGGTTTCGGCACGAATCTGCATGTGAGGATCAGCGAATGTCCAACCGCATTGGTTGCCAGCGGCAAGAGCATCGGATTTTACCCGGCACCCTGAGCTCCCGCAGCGGCAATTGCATCGTCACGCGCGCCAATCCTGCTCGCGCTTAGCCGGTAGCAGATCACGACGAGCAGCGCCATGAGCAGCGCCGCGCCGCCGTTGTGCAGCACGGCGAGCAGCAGTGGCCAGTTCAGGACCACGTTCGACAGTCCGGTCAGAAACTGCAGCGCCAGGACGATCGCCAGTGCGCGCGATAGGCCCGCCAGCCCGGGCACACGCGATAGTCGCCATGCGAGCAGTCCGATCACGAGCACGACGACGTAGGCAAAACTGCGGTGCGTCCAGTGAATTGCCACCAGGGCCTGGAACGGGATTGGCGCGCCGTCGGCCGTCATGCCGAGGTCTCGCCACAGCGTGAAGCCGGCGCCGAAGTCCAGATCGTCCGGCAGCAACTGCCCCTGGCACAGCGGAAAATCGGGACATGCGAGCACCGCATAGTTCGTGCTGACCCAGCCGCCCAAGGCAATCTGAATCACCAGCAGCAGCGTCGAGAACGCCGCCAAGGGCCGCAACGCAGCCGCGCCCGGCCCCGCCGCCAGCGCGCCACCCTGGCGCAAGGCAAGCCACGTCAGCATGGCCAGCAGGCCGATGCCGCCGAGCAGATGCGCGGTGACGATTGCCGGCTGAAGTTTCATCGTCACCGTCCACGCACCGAATGCGCCCTGCAGGCACACGGCAAACAGCGTCGCCGTGGCGAGCCACGGCGAATGCTCGGGATCGCGCCGCCAGCGGCGCCAGGCCATCACGGTCAGGACGACGATCAGAAAGCCGACCGCCATCGCGAAGTAGCGGTGCAGCATCTCGATCCAGGCCTTGGTCATCGTGACCGGTCCGGACGGCAGCGCGGTCTCCGCGGCGCGGATCTGTTCGCCTGCCGAAAGCGGGTTCGAGTGCCCGTAGCAACCGGGCCAGTCCGGACAGCCGAGTCCCGAGTCCGTCAGCCGGGTAAAGCTGCCGAACATCACAAGGTCCAAGGTCAGAAAAGCGGTCACCCAGGCGAGCTTGCGGTGCTTGTGCGGATCGGTCGACAGGGTGACATAGGCGAGCGGCAGCGCCGCGATTGCCACGGCCTTCACGGCGAGCCAGAAAAGGGCGGCAGCTTCCACGTCGCGCTACCCGATCCTGGAGGCTTTCAGCAGCTTGCTGAGGTCCCTCTTCATTCGGTTCGGGTCGGCGTCCTTCGGCCAGCGCAACATCAGGTTACCGAGCGGATCAATGAGCCAGATGTGGTCGGCAAGCCGCGCGCCAGCCTGATCGGGAAGTGGCAGAAACCGGGCCAGTTCTTCCGGACGGGCGCGCAGGAACAGCGTGCCGTCGAACTCCCGCATCAGCGGCGTGGCCAGCGGGGCGTCGTCGACGATCAGCCACAGTCGCAACACGCGATCGGCATCGCGGCCCGACGTCAGCCTGACCTGACGCATCTGCCACAACTTCTTTTCGCATGGTGCATCACAGGCGCCAGTGTCGACTTGGACCATGATCCAGTTTCCGCGCAGGCTGGCGGCCGTCATCGCCGACCCGTCGAGCCGATGCAGCGTCAGCGCGGGCAGCGGGCGCTGCGGCTCGACCAGCGCACCGTAATTGGTGCGGCCTTCCGGCGGCAGAAAGTAATAAACGGCATAGGAGGCGACGACCGGCGCCACGCAGACCGCGAGCAACAGGTACAGCGCCCGGTACCGCCGCCAACGCGACGTCGCTGCGGCCACAGCCGCGATTTCGGTCATCAGGTCGTATCCGTAGATGCGGGCCGCTGTCGCAGCGCGCGATAGCCAAAGAAAACCGTCAGCGCCGCAATCAGCGCGGCCAGTGCGTACCATTGCAGCGCATAGCCACGATGCTTGTCGACGCCAGCGCTCAGGCGCGGCCAATTACGCAGCAGTCCGTTGTCATCCTTGCCGCCGGATTGCTGAACGATCCAGCGTGCTGCCCGAACGCCGCTGGCGCGTTCGAACGCCTCGTAATCGAAATTTTGCCAAATCGCGGACCCACCCTCTTTGATCTGCGCGTTTTCCCCCAGTTGCATCAGCCGCGTGGGTTCGGCCACCGCCAGTCCATCGATGGTCACTTCGCCAGCCGGCCGTGTCACGGGCGGCAGCCGCATCGGCTCGCGCGGATCGCGCTGAACAAATCCGCGGTTGACGAGAACTACCGCGCCGTCGGCGAGTCGAATCGGCGTTATGAGAAAAAACCCTGTTTGGCCATCCATCTGCCGGTTCTGCAGCCACACCTCGTGCTGGTAGAGAAAACGGCCCACGACGCGCACGCGGCGCGGCAGTTGCGAGCCGATATCGGCGATGCCGGCACCGGACACGGTCGCCGCAGGTTGTTGTGCGGCCCGATCCCAGGATGATTGCAGCGCGTCCTTTTCCTGCGCGCGTCGCAGTTGCCAGTTGCCCAGTGAAACGGCCAGCCCGAATGCTGCGGCAGCGGCGACAAGCGCCAGCAGAAGCGGGCGTCGCCTCATGCGGCCAGTGCCGCCGCGACGTTGCGATAATGAGGCGCAGAGTCGTGGAAACGTCCCATGAAAGCGTTTATTGCCGTCTTCTTCGCAGGCATTCTGGTCGCGCTGGGTTCGGCGCTGCTGTTCCTCGTTCGCGACCGCGGATCAACCAACCGCACCGTCAGTGCGTTGACGGTGCGGGTGGGCCTGTCGATTGCGCTGCTGCTGTTCATCTGGTTCGGCTACTGGATGGGCTGGATCGAGCCGCGGCGGTATCACTGACGACGCCGACGAGCGTCGACAGCGGATTGTTGGCCCCCGCCGCGCCGCCTCGGAGCGGCACGTCTGCCGATCTCGAACTTCGCGTCGACGCAACGCTCGGCTGCGAAAAGTTTGAACCGCTCGCTGCCGTCGGGCAACGGACTGGCAGTTGTCCGACTGGCCGTGACGGAGGCTGCTGCCGTCGACGCGTGACTGCACGGTCAGGTACCGGACGGTCTAGGACAAAAATTTCCGCTCTTTTCGAATTATCAGAGGCGCACAATTGTCTTAGCGTAATGGCTGTGAAGATTCGTGCGCTGTCATCCCACGTGCGAACGGGCGCGTTTCCTGCGATGATCAGTCAGCGCACGCGGTGACCGACAGGAGGTTGCATGAGTTCACCGACCGGCTTCTTTTCAGACTTCCGCGACAACTTCGTCCGCGCGCAGGACGAAGAACTGGGGCTGGAGGAATTCCTCAACTATTGCCGTACCGATCGCATGGCCTATGCGTCGGCGCACGAGTGCGTGCTCGAGGCGATCGGCAAGCCCAGGCTGCTGAATACGGCCGAGGACCCGCGCTTGTCGCGCGTCTTCCAGAACCGCGTAATCCAGACGTGGGACACCTTCGCCGAGTTCCATGGCATGGAAGACACGCTGATGGCGCTGTATGCGTACTTCCTTCACGCGGCGCAAGGGCTCGAGGAGCGCAAGCAGGTCCTGTATCTGCTCGGCCCGGTCGGCGGCGGCAAGTCGTCGCTGGCCGAGAAGATCAAGAAGCTGTGCGAACAGTTCCCGATCTACGCGCTGAAGGACAGCATCTCGGGGCGCATCTCGCCGCTGCTCGAAAGCCCGCTCGGCCTGTTTGATCCGGCGAAGTTCAGCGCCCAACTCGAGGACCGCTACGGCATTCCACGCCGGGCGCTGTCGGGCATCGCCAGCCCCTGGGCGCTGAAGCGCCTGCAGGAGTACAAGGGCGACCTGACCAAGTTCAGCGTCGTACGTGTGATGCCGTCGGTGCTGAATCAGATCGGCATCGTAAAGACAGAACCGGGCGACGAGAATACGCAGGACATCTCGAGCCTGGTGGGCAAGATCGACCTGCGCATGCTCGAGCGCTACGCGCAGGACGACCCGGACGCATACAGCTACTCGGGCGCGCTGTGCCTGGGTTCCGCGCGCTGCGTCGAGTTCGTCGAGATGTTCAAGGCGCCGCTGAAGGTGCTGAACCCGATCCTGACGGCCACGCAGGAAGGCAACTTCAAGGGCACCGAGGCGCTGCCGGCGATGCCGTTCGCCGGCTTCATCATGGCGCACTCGAACGAGGCCGAGTGGCTGAAGTTTCGCAACAACAAGGACAACGAAGCGTTCATCGACCGCGTGTACCTGGTCAAGGTGCCTTACTGCATGCGCGTCGACGAAGAAATCCGCATCTACGACAAGATGCTGAAATCCTCGACCCTGGCCGAGGCGCCTTGCGCGCCGCAGACGCTTCGCACGCTGGCCGAGTTCACCGTCCTGTCGCGGCTGGTGGTGCCCGAGAACTCGTCCGTGTACTCGAAGATGCGCTCGTACAACGGCGAGAATTTGAAGGATCTCGATCCGCGCGCCAAGAGCGTCAAGGAGTACCGAGACGACGCGGGCGCGGCCGAGGGATTCTCCGGCCTGTCCACGCGCTGGGCGTTCAAGACGATCTCAGCGGCCTTCAACCGCGACCCCAGCGAAATCGCCGCCGACCCGGTCAACTTGCTGGTGGTCCTGGAGGAGCGCCTGCACAAGGACGACCTGCCCGACGAGTACAAGCGTCGCCTGCGCTCGCACATCAAGGAGTGGATCATCCCGCGCTTCGCGGAGTTCCTCGAGAAGGAACTGCAGATGAGCTACCTCGACGCGTATGGCGAGTACGGCCAGAACCTGTTCGACCGTTACGTCACCTACGCCGACAAGTGGCTGCTCGACGAGGACTGGCGCGATCCGGACACGGGCATGCAGTATTCTCGCGAAGCTTTGAACAGCGAGTTGGAGAAGATCGAGAAGCCTGCCGGCATCAGCAACCCGAAGGACTTCCGCAACGAGGTGGTCAACTTCGTGCTGCGCGCCCGCGCTCACGGCAAGAATCCGCACTGGACCAGCTACGAGAAGCTGCGCTCGGTGATCGAGAAGCGGATGTTCAGCAAGACCGAGGACATCCTGCCGGTGATCTCGTTCGAGGCAAAGGGTTCGCAGGAACTCGACGAGCGGCACAAGTCTTTCGTCAATCGCATGGTCGCGCGCGGCTACACGGAGAAGCAGGTCAGGCGCCTGGTCGACTGGTACCTGCACTTCAAGAAGTCGGCGCAGTCCTGAGGCCGATCAGTTTGCCAGGAGCGAATCGATGTCTGACCTGATCGCTCCCAGCCGCGCGATGCGGATCGTCGACCGGAGATCCGACCCCCAGGGCCGCGGTGCCGTCAACCGCGAGCGCTTCGTTCGCCGCTTCAAGGACGAGATCAAGCGCGCGGCCGACGAGGAGTTCAGCAAGCGCTCGATCACCGACGTCGGCCGCGGCGGCCGCATCACGATTCCCGGCCGCGGACTGCGCGAGCCGTTCCTGCACCATGACGACAGCACCGGCGACCGTGATTTCGTGCTGCCCGGCAACCGCGAGTTCCTTCCCGGCGACCAGATCGCCCGCCCGCCCGGCGGTCGAGGTCGGGGCAACGAAGGCGACGAGCCAGGCGAAGGCGAGGGCCGCGATTCTTTCGCCTTCGTGCTGTCGCGCGACGAGTTTCTCGCTCTGTTCTTCGACGATCTCGAACTGCCCAACCTGGAGCGGACGCGGTTTGGCGAAGT
>JBFGOX010000176.1:0-6199 GCA_041565015.1 Burkholderiaceae bacterium | reverse complement strand
GATGGCTCGGCGAAGACGTGGCTCGACGCGAAAGGACAGTTCAACTGGACGACTGTATTCAGCGGTGCCCCCGCTCAGACCGACGAAGCAGCGACGGCGCCGACCGCGCAGGCGCCAGCCGCGCAGGCACCAACCCCGGCGTGGCGCGTTGCGCTCACCGCGGCCGAACTCGATCGGTTAGCAGTTGGGTTCGAGGACCAGCGCAAGACGCCCGCATTTGCGGTCGGGCTGGAAGCGATCCGCGCTCGCATCGCCGGGCTCGATACCGGATCGGCAACGCCGATGCAGCTCGACGTCCAGGCGCAGGTCGCGAGCGGCGGCGACATCAAGGTGAACGGCAACGTTCGTGCGGATAACGGGACCTCGGATCTGCAGGTCAGCGTGGCCGCGGTCGCGCTGGCGCCGGTGCAGACCTATCTGGCCGACGTCGCCGAGCTGCGGTTCGCCTCCGGCACGGTATCGACCGCGGGGCGCCTGCGCTACGGCGAGGCGGAAGGGGCGAAGCTCGCCTACGAAGGCCGGGTCGCGGTCGAGCGGCTTGTGCTCGAGGAGACCGAACGCAAGCGGCCGTTTCTCACCTGGGACTCGGTCGCCTCCGACGACCTCGCGCTGACGCTGCAGCCGAACCGTCTCGACATCGGCGAACTGCGCATCGAGCGGCCGTCGGCGCGCCTGATCATCGCCGAAGACCAGTCGGTGAACCTGATGGACGTGCTGAAGAAGCCGGCTGCGGGCGAGGAGGCCGCCGGCGCGAGCAGCGATGCGAAGGCGAAACCCGCCTCAGCCGAGCCGGGCGAAGATGGAGACGATCCGTTTCCGGTCGCCGTGGCGCGCATTCGAGTGTCGGGCGGTGAGCTCGATTTCGCCGACCTGAGCCTGCGCCCGCAGTTCGGCACACGGATGCATGCGCTGACGGGCGTGATCAGCGGCCTGTCGACCGATGCGAGCCGCAGCGCGTCGCTGCAACTCGACGCCAAGGTCGACAAGTACGGCTCGGCGAAGATCCGCGGCCAGCTCAGCGTGCGCCGACCCGAGCAGTCGACCGAACTCGAACTTACGTTCCACAACCTGGAGATGACCTCGCTGTCGCCTTATGTCGTCAAGTTTGCCGGTTACCGCATCGCCTCCGGAAGGCTGGCACTGGACCTGCAGTACAAGGTCAGGCAGAACAAGCTGGTCGGCGCCAACAAGATCGTTCTGAACCAGGTCGAACTCGGAGAAAAGGTCGACAGCCCCGGCGCGCTGGACCTGCCGCTCGAGCTCGCCGTCGCGATCCTGAAGGATTCCAAAGGTGTGATCGACATCGGCCTGCCGGTCGGCGGCGACCTGAACGATCCGAAGTTCGACTACGGCGAGGTGATCGGCAAGGCGGTCGGCAACCTGCTCGGCGGAATCGTCACCGCGCCATTCCGGGCGCTTGGCGCGCTGTTTGGCGGCCGCGATAACAAACAGCTCGGCCTGATCGAGTTCGAGCCCGGCAGCGATGCGATCGCGCCGCCCGAGCAGCAGAAGCTCGAAACGGTCGCGCGCGCACTGATGGAGCGGCCGGCGCTGCGGCTGGTGGTGCCGCCGACCTATGCGGCCAAGCAGGACACACCAGCACTGAAGTCGCTCACCGTGCGCAGCGAGATCGTCAGGCTCACCAAGGTCGAACTGGCTGTCGGCGAGGATCCGGGGCCGATCGATGTCGCCAACCCACGCGTGCAGCGCGCGATCGAGGCCGCGTTCAGCCAGCGCTACGCGCCCGCGGTGCTCGAGGTCCTGAAGCGCCGCGCAGTCGAGGCTGCGGCACCGGCCGGCAAGGAAACGGTCGCCCGCGCCGGCGCGCCTGCGCAGGAAGCCGCGCCGAAGCCGGGCAGTGCCGCCGCGGGCAGCGCATCGCCTTCGGCACCGAAACCGCCGCCATCGCCGCAACCGCCGCCGGCCTTCTACCAGAGCCTCGTCGATCGGCTGATCGCGGAAGAGCCGGTTTCTGACGACACACTGAGGCAACTCGCCACGCGGCGCGGTGAAGCGATCGTGCGTGAACTGACCACAGCCAGCGCCTTGCCCGCAGCACGGGTCGTGCTCGCGGAGCCGCGCCAGGCGAGCGAAGCCAGCGAAGAAGCCGTCGCGCTGCAACTGCAACTCGAAGCCGCCGAGTGATTCGGTCCGCTGTGGGCCGGCCGGGTCGGCTCAAGAGGCGGCGCTGTCGGCGCGGATATGAGCGCCGGATAATGCCGCTCGCTTTTGGTTTGCCAGGCAGCTCCGGACACTTCCGTGGCGCATCAGCAGACCGTCGACCATGAAAGGGTCTGCGTCGTCTAGTTGTTCGCGGCCGCAAGCCGCTGTTAGGGAGCCTCGATGAGCGAAGAAGCCAACAAATTCACCGAAGTCCTGATCGCCCTGCTGACGAGCTACGGCATGAACGTGCTCGGCGCGATCCTCACCCTGATTGCCGGCTATGTCATTGCCGGCTGGCTATCAGGCCTGACCGACCGGGCGATGCGCAAGGCGACGACGATCGATGTCGTTCTGCACCCCTTGCCGGGCAAGATCGTTCGCATCGCCGTGCTGGTCTTCACTCTGATCGCGGTGCTCAACCGCTTCGGCGTCCAGACCACCAGTCTGATTGCTTTGCTGGGTGCCGCCGGCCTGGCCATCGGCCTGGCGCTGCAGGGGACGCTGAGCAACGTCGCCGCCGGGGTGATGATTCTGCTGTTCCGACCGTTCAAGATCGGCGACGCGATCAAGCTGGGCAGCGACGTCTACATCATCGACGCCATCGGCTTTTTCCTCTGCAAGGCGCACCTGCCGGACGGCCCCGCCGCCTTCGTGCCCAACTCCAAGGTCTGGGGCCAGACCATCGTCAACTTCTCGGTGACCGACAAGGACATCCGCCGCATCGACGAAAGCTACGGCATCGCCTACAGCGACGACATCGACGCGGCCCTGGCCATCCTCACCCAGGTCGCCGCCGACGAGCCGCGCATCCTCAAGGATCCGGCGCCGCTGATCAAGGTGGACAAGCTCGGCGACAGCTCGGTCAACATCCTGTTTCGCGTCTGGACGTCCCGCGCGGACTGGTGGAACACCAAGCTCGACCTCATCCAGCGCTGCAAGGAGGCCCTGGAGAAGGGCGGGATCACCATCCCGTTTCCGCAGCGTGACGTGCATCTGTATCGGGAGGCGGTCGAAGGGGGCAAGTAGCGGCCAACGCAATGACCCATCGGTTTGCTGATTGGCGTGATGCCGGCGGCCGGGCTCGTCATCCGGCGTCTTGACCGCCCGAAAAAGCGCTCGCCGCAAGGCGCCGCGCGGCTGAGTGCCGCTTCGACGGCCGCGCCAGCCTTGCGCTGTTTGCGGAGCGCATGGCTCACAGACGTGCGGTCAGCACGCGGCGGATCTCGTCGTCGGTGAGCACGATGGGATTGGTCTTCATGCTCGAGCCGCGGCTGTTAGCGACGATGCGCTCGACGTCGTTCGCGGCCACGCCCAGCGCGGACAACGTCGGCAGCGACAGGCGCGCCGTCCACGTCTCCAGCAGCCGCACCAGGTTGCGTCGATCCTCGGCGGCCGTGGCGCCCGCGGAACCGTGCATCAGTCGACCCACCTCGGCGTATTTCGCCAGCGCCGGATTGTCCGGATCGCGCGTTTCCATCACCTCGACGTTGACGCGCGTCGCCGCGGCGACGAGCGTGCCGCACACCACACCGTGCGCGATCGGGAAGAACGCGCCGAGCGGTGAAGCGAGCCCGTGCACCGAGCCGAGCCCGGTCTGCGCCAGGCACACGCCCGACACCAGCGAGGCGTAGGCCATGCGCGAGCGCGCCGCGTGCGCCGCGGCGCCGCCGTCGTACCACGCCAGCAGGCCGTCACGCGCCGCGCCCAATCCCGACATTGCGAGCGCATCGGTGAATGCGTTGGCGCGCGTCGACACGTACGATTCGAGCAGCTGCGTGAACGCGTCCATGCCGTTGGCGGCGATCAGCTCCGGCGGACAGCCGGCGAGCAGATCGGGATCGACGATCGCCACCTCGGCCACCAGCGCGTCGTCGCGGAACGACTTCTTGAAGCCGTCGGCGCCATGCCTGGAAAGCACCGCGTTCTTGGTGGCTTCGGAGCCGGTGCCGGCGGTGGTCGGCACCGCGATCAAGGGCGTCGCCGGCCCGCGGTACGGTTCTTCGGGCCCGACGCCTTCGAGATGATCGAGCACCGAGTTGCCGGGGACCAGCAATCCGGCAATCGCCTTCGCGGCGTCGAGCACGCTGCCGCCGCCGATGCCGATCACTGCGCTGATGCCGGCGCCGCGCCAGGTGCGCACCGCCTCGTCGACCAGTTCCGGCGATGGTTCGCCGGTGACCTGCTCGGTTTCCCAGTGGCAACCGCGCTCGCGCAAGGCCGCGAACAACGGCGCCGCGTGCGGCGAGGCGAGAAACGAGTGCGCGCCGGTCACCAGCAGCAACCGGCTGCCGTAGCGTGCGGCGAGCGCCGGCAGCCCGGCCAGCGCGCCGGCGCCGAATTCGATGCGCGGCAGCCGCGCAATCGAGAAAGCCTTGACGGAGGAGGCTTCGATCATCAACCCACCGGAAACAGGCCGCGCATCGGCACGCCCTTGCGCGGCTCGGCCATCATCGGCGCGACCGCGTCGCGCCACTGCGCGTAGTGCGCGGTCTGCTTGTGCGCAGCGGCGTCCTCCATGCTCGCATAGGCCTCGTAAAGGATGAAGCGCGCCGGATCGTCCGCCGACTGCAGCACGTCGAAGCGGCGGTTGCCCGGCTCGCGCACCGAGGCCTCGTGGTTGGCGCGCGTGGCGGCGACGAATGCGTCGACCGCCTCGGACTTGACGACCACGTGGACCAGCGTGACGTGCATCGGCTTGGCTCCGGCAGCTGCAAGGGCTCATCGGTGATCGTAGAGCCTTTCTCGGAACCTGCGCCCGTCGGTGATCGCGAGCCGCGTTCCGGCCCGAGCCGACCGCAACCGGCCGCGCCGGCCGCACAATCGGGTACTGGGCAGCCGCGCCGGCGGCCATGACGGCGGCGCAGTGGTATCTGCAAGGGGAGGCGACCGTGTTCGAATCAGCGGAGCTGGGTCACCGGATCGACAAGGACACTTGGCGCAGGGAAGTCCCGCGCTTGCGTTCGGCGCTGCTCGATGCGCAATTCGAGCTTGGGCAGCGGCGCGAGTTTCCGGTGGTCGTCCTGGTCAGCGGCCAGGATGGCGGCGGCAAGGGCGAGACCATCAATGAACTGTACGCGTGGATGGACCCACGTTTCATGTCGACGCTCGCCTTCTCCGCGCCGACCGACGAGGAACGCGCCCGACCGCCGATGTGGCGCTACTGGCGCGCGCTGCCGCCGAAGGGACGAATCGGCATCTTTGCCGGCTCCTGGTACTCCGATCCGATACACGATGCGATCGAAGCCAGGATGGGCCGCTTCGCGCTCGACCAGCGCGTCGGCCAGATCAACCGCTTCGAAGCAATGCTGGTCAACGAAGGCGCGCTGGTCCTGAAGTTCTGGTTCCACCTGACCAAGGAGGCGCAGAAGAAGCGCCTGAAGGCGCTGCAGAACAACCCGAAGACCGCGTGGCGGGTCACCCGCTGGAACTGGAAGCGCCTGAAGACCTACGACAAGCTGGTGCGTGTCGCCGGCCATGTTCTGCGCCTGACGAACACGCCGTGGGCGCCGTGGACCATCGTCGAGGGCGCCGACGACCGCTACCGCTCGCTGACCGTCGGCAACGTCATCCTCGAGTCCCTGCGGCAGAAACTCTCGGGCAAGACCCGGGCGGTGACGCCGGCGGCGCCAACACCGCCGCCCCGCGTCGACGGCCGCGACGTGCTGACCGAACTCGATCTCGCCTGCCGGATCGACAAGAAGGAATACGCGACGAAACTCGCGCGCTGGCAGGGCAGATTGTCCGAACTGGTCAACCGTCCGCGCTTCCGCAAGCACTCGCTGGTTTGCGTCTTCGAGGGTCCCGACGCGGCGGGCAAGGGCGGCAGCATCCGGCGCATCGTCGAGGTCATGGACGCGCGCCAGTATCAGATCATCCAGACGGCAGCGCCGACCGAGGAGGAACGCGCCCAGCCCTACCTGTGGCGTTTCTGGCGGCACGTGCCGCGCATGGGGCGGGTCGCCGTGTTCGATCGATCATGGTACGGCCGCGTGCTGGTCGAGCGCGTCGAGGGCCTGTGCACCGAGGCCGACTGGCT
>JBFGOX010000175.1:0-6202 GCA_041565015.1 Burkholderiaceae bacterium | reverse complement strand
GCGATCGAGCGGCTGGCGAAAAGGCTCGGTGCGCGGGTGACCGAGCACACGGTGCACGCGGTGGACACGGTCAGCTTCGGCGTCGCGCAGGGCGAGGTGGTCGGGCTGGTCGGCGAATCGGGCTGCGGCAAGAGCACGCTCGGCCGGCTCGGCTGCGGGCTGCACCGGCCCTCGGGCGGCGAGGTGCTGTATCGCGGCGCCAGCGTGTTTGCCGAAGGCGGCAGGCAGCCGCCGATCCAGATGATCTTCCAGGATCCGTTCGCCTCGCTGAACCCGCGCATGCGCATCAGCGAGATCGTCGGCGAGGCGCCGCGCGTGCACGGCATCGTCGACAAGCGGCAGGTCGGCGATTACGTCGCCGACCTGCTGAAACGGGTCGGGCTCGATGCCAGCTACGCGCGCCGCTACCCGCATCAGTTCTCCGGCGGCCAGCGGGCGCGGATCGGCATCGCGCGCGCGCTGGCGGTCAAACCCGAGTTCCTGATCTGTGACGAGGCGGTGGCGGCGCTCGACGTGTCGATCCAGGCGCAGGTGCTGAACCTGTTCATGGACCTGCGCGAGCAACTGGGGCTGACGTATCTGTTCATCAGCCACGACCTGGGCGTCGTGCGCCACCTGTCGAACCGCGTGGTCGTCATGTACCTCGGCCGGGTGGTCGAGATCGCGCCGACCGACGTGCTGTTCGACTCACCGAACCATCCATATACGCAGGCGCTGCTGGCCGAGGTGCCGCGCATCGATCGCAAACGGCGCACGTTCGTGCCGATCAAGGGCGAGATCCCGTCGCCGCTGGCGCCGCCGACGGGCTGCCACTTTCACCCGCGCTGCCCGCGTGCAATGCCGCGCTGCTCGAGCGAGGCGCCGCGGCTGCGCGAGATCGCGCCGGGGCGCTTGTCGGCGTGCCACCTGAACGACTGAGGCGCCGTCGAATACCGGGGCAGCGAGCACTCATCGAGCCCCTTTTCATCCTCCCCTTCGTCTCCATCTCCATAACGAGTGTTGCGCATGAACTCCAGGCCTGTAGCGCGATTTGGACCCGGCGCGGCGGTGATACCGCTGGTGCTCGACTCGCCGCACTCGGGGCGCGATTTCCCGGCCGACTTCGACGCCGTCGTCAGCGAGTTCGACCTGCGCGAAGGCGAGGATTGCTTCGTCGACGAGCTGTACCTGCCGGCGACCGAAACGGGCGTGCCGCTGCTGGCAGCGCTGTTTCCGCGCACCTACGTCGACCCGAACCGCAATCGCGGCGACATCGATCTCGAACTGGTCGCCGGCGGCCACTGGCCGCACGACTATGCGCCGAGCGGCAAGCACCGAATCGGCAAGGCGCTGATCTGGCGCACGCTGGAAGACGGCCGGCCGATCTACGGCCGCAAGCTCGCGGTCGACGAAGTGCTCGGCCGCATCGAGCGCTGCCATGCGCCATACCATGCCCAGGTTCGCGACCTACTCGACGACACCTACGCGCGCTTCGGCGTCGTCTACCACCTCAACTGCCATTCGATGCCCGCAGTCAGCGGCAAGATGGGCGAGGGCGGCGAGGGCAAGCCACGGGCCGATTTCGTCCTCGGCGACCGCCTCGGCACCAGCTGCGATCCGGCCTTCACCGAGTTCATCCGCGCCACTCTCGTGGCGATGGGCTACAGCGTCGCCGTCAACGATCCGTACAAGGGCGTGGAACTCGTCTGTGCCTACTCGAACCCGGGCGCGCGCCGCCACAGCCTGCAGCTCGAAGTCAACAAGAAGCTGTACATGAACGAATCAACGCGCGAGCGGCACGAGGGCTTCGCGGCGCTGCAGGCGACCCTGGCACAGCTCGTCGGGGCGATCAAGGACTACATCGAAACGGAGCTGCGCCGTGGGTGAACACTTTCCGATCGAACTGACGCCGCCCGACATCAGCGGCCATCGCAGCGGCAACACCGGTGTCGATTACGTGCACGTGCTCGACTCCGGCCAACCGGGGCCGAACGTGATGGTGCAGGCGCTGACGCACGGCAACGAGTTCTGCGGCGCGATCGCGCTCGACTGGCTGCTGCGCGAAAAGGCCGCGCCGGTGCGCGGCAGGCTGACAGTGGCCTTCGCCAACGTCGAGGCATACGCCCGCTTCGACTTCGACGATCCGGACGCCTCGCGCTACATCGACGAGGACTACAACCGCGTGTGGGCCGACGACGCGCTGCTCGGCCCGCGCGACTCGATCGAACTGCGCCGCGCGCGGCAGCTGCAGCCGTTCGTCGATGGGGCCGACTATCTGCTCGACCTGCATTCGATGCACGAGCCGTGCCGGCCGATCATGGTTTGCGGCACCCTCGAGAAGAACGCGGACTTCGCGCGTCAGATCGGCGTGCCGGGCGACCTGCTGCTCGACACCGGGCATCCGGCCGGCCTGCGCATGATCGAGCGCGGCGGCTTCGGCGACCCGGCCAGCGCCAAGCGCGCGGTGCTGATCGAGTGCGGCCAGCACTGGGAGAAAGCCGCCGCCGAGGTGGCGATCGACACCCTGCTCCGCTTTCTGCAGGTCACCGGCGCCGTCGATGCCGCGTGGGCGCAGCCGCGACTGCGCTTGGCGCCGCCGGCCTTGCAGAAGCTCGTGCGCGTGACCGAGCCGGTGGTTGCCCGCTCGATGCAGTTCCGTTTCCTGGTGCCGCTCGCTGGTCTGGGTGTCATCGACAAGGCGGGCACGCCGATCGCCGAGGACACCGACCCGGCCAGCGGCGAAAAGATCGTCTGGCGGGCGCCGTACGACAACACCGTCCTGGTGATGCCGTCGATGAAGCATCTGCGGCCCGGCAACACGCAGGTCCGCTTGGGACGCTTCGTCTGAACGCGGCGCACGCGCCAGGCGGCGTTCAGGCTGCCAGCAGCGAGGCGCCGATTCCCTGCCGCAGCCGCTGCTTGGCGCGCGAGGTCAGCGCCGCCGTGTAATTGGCGCTGATGCGCAGGCGCCGGCTGGTCTCTCGCGTGTCGACTTCGCGCAGCACGCGCAGCACGAACGTCTCGCGCATCGGTGCGGGCAGCGCCCCCAGTTCGCGCCGAAGCAGCGGCCAGATCTGATCGCGGACGCGACGGCGCGCCAGCAGTTCGAAGGGCTCCGGCGCCTGATCGGCCAGACAGAGCGCATCGGCGATCGCGGCCGCGTGCGTGCGGCGCTCGGTCACGCGCGCGCGGACCAGATCGGCGATCTTGTGCTTCAGGATGGCCGTCGCGTAGGTGGGCAGCGACGCTTGGCCGCGAAAATGCGCCGGCGGGCGTAGCATGGCCAGCAGGGTGTCCTGCGTCACGTCCTCGGCATCAGCGTCGTCGCGCAGGGCGCGGCGAGCATAGGCGTACAGGCGCGGCTGCAGGCGCTTGACGGCCTCGGCGCTCAACGTGGGAGTTTCCATGGCGGCGTCCTCGTCTGGCGATGTGACGCACGCAGTGTCGGCGGCACTTCTAACAAAACCATTGCAGCGGCGACAACGTTTGTTCAATTCCGGATCGCGCCGGCCCGATGGTCATCGGCGCCTGCCCTCGACCGACCAAGCGGGTTGTCGTCGTTGGCGTCTTGCCGGGGGCTGAGGAGCACCGATGCTCGATTCGATCCTGATCGTCGAAGACGAACGCGATCTCGCTGATCTCGTCGCGCTGCACATGGGCGATCTGGCGCGTGAAGTGCGGATCTGCGCCGATGGTGCGGCGGCCCTTGAACAGGTGCGGGACCGCCCGCCGGCGCTGGTGATCCTCGATCTCGGATTGCCCGGGCTCGACGGGCTCGAGGTCTGCCGGCGATTGCGGGCGGCACGCCAGTACGTGCCGATCCTGATGCTGACCGCGCGCGGTGCGGATGCCGAGCGGGTCCTTGGGCTCGAGCTGGGCGCCGACGATTACCTGGTCAAGCCCTTCAACGTGATGGAACTGGCCGCGCGGGTGAAGGCGCTTGCGCGTCGTGCCGAGGCCTTTGCGCCGGCAGCCGCCGAGTTGCGCTCCGGCGACCTGGTGCTGCGGCCCGATGCGCGCAGCGTGACGCTGGGTGGCCGCGAACTCGTGCTGACCGCCAAGGAATTCGATCTGCTGGCGCACTTCATGCGCTCGCCCGGCCGCGTGTACACGCGCGAGCAGCTGCTCGACGCGATCTGGGGCGGTGCGCACGACGGCTACGCGCACACGGTCAATTCGCACATCAATCGGCTGCGCACCAAGATCGAGCGCGACCCCGCGCACCCGCAGCGGCTGCTGACGGTCTGGGGCGTCGGCTACAAGTTCGCCGACGCGCCGGCCCGCCGCTGAATGCGGGCGCTGACGATGCTGCAATCGCTTTCAGTGCGGCTGACGCTGGTCCTGGCGATGCTGTTCGTCTTTCTCGGCGTCGTCTTCATGCTGATCATGAGCCACTTCAGTGACATGTATCGCGACGAGGTCACGCAGCGGATGAATGCCGACCTGGCCATGCTGATCGCCGGCGAGAACCGGACCATCGGCGATGGCGCGATCGATCTGCAGGCCCTTACCGCGCTGCTGCCGTACGTGATGAAGGTCAATCCTGCAGCCGAGGTTTACGTGCTCGATCCGGTCGGCCGGGTGCTGGCGTTTTCCGGGCCGACGGCGCCGGTGGACGAGGCCGTGGACCTGGCGCCGGTGCGCGCCTTCCTGTCGATGACGCAGCCATTGCCGATCCTCGGCACCGATCCGCGCGATGCTGGAGAACAACGGATCTTCTCCGCCGCCGCGCTTGGCGACGCGGCGCGGCCGAGCGGCTACGTGTATGCGGTGCTGAAGTCCGATGCGACGCCGGCATCAGCCTTGTCGCGCGGCGGAGTGCTGCCGCTGGCTGCGACCGCGTTGGTCGCCAGCCTTGTGTTTGCGCTGATCACCGCGCTGCTGCTGTTTCATTCGCTGACCGGGCGTCTGCGCCGGCTGGCCGACGCGGTCGATCGATTCCGCCGCGCGCCGATGCAGGCGCCTCTGCCGCCTGCGGCGCCGTTGGAAGCGTCCGCGCGACGCGGCGATGAAATCGCCCGGCTCGATGCCGCGTTCGCCGCGCTGGCCAGCCAGATCGCGGAACAGTTGCGCATGCTCGAGCGCATTGATCGCGACCGCCGCACGGCACTGGCCCATGCCTCGCACGACCTGCGCACGCCACTGGCGGCGCTGCAAGGGTATTTGCAGACGCTGGCCGTCAAGGGCGCCAGCCTCGACGAGGCCCAGCGCAGTCAGTACCTCGGCGTGGCGCTGAAGCACGCCGAGCGCCTGGGCCGTCTCGTCGATCAGGTTTTCGCGCTGGCCAAGCTCGACGACCCGGAGGCGCAGCTGCAGCGCGAGCAGTTTTCTCTCGGCGAACTGGTCGGCGACATCGTGCACAAGCACCGGCTGCGCGCCGAGGCGGGCGGCGTCGAATTGCATGCCGACATCGATGCCGAGGCGCCGCCGGTCGCGGCCGACATCGCCATGTTCGAGCGGATGATCGAAAACCTAGTCGACAACGCGCTGAAGTTCACGCCGCGCGGCGGCCGCGTGCAGATCGCACTGCGCCGCGGCGATGCCGGCGTCGAGCTCGAAATCGCCGACACCGGCCGCGGGATCGCCGCCGCGGAACTGCCGCAGGTCTTCGACCGCTTCTATCGCGGCGAGCCGGCCTCCGGCACCTCATCCGGCCTCGGGCTTGCGATCGTGAAGCGGGTGGCCGAACGGCACGGTGTGCGGATCGACGTCGACAGTGCGCCGGGGAAGGGAACGCGGTTCGTGCTGAAGGTACCGGCGGCCGATGCCGCCGGTACCGGCACCGCCGGGATCAGCGCACGCGCCTGATCCGAACCTGCGCGACCGGGTTGCGCCAGTCGCGCAACGTCGGCGAAAAGTCGCCGTGGCCGTGCATGCCGTTGGCCACGTGCACGAAGCCCTCGCCGTCACCGACCTGCGCGCCGCCGCCGCTGCCGTTGCACTCGACGAAGTACGGCCCGGGGATCGATGCGCACAGTTCGTCGTTGATCTCGGTGCCCGAGTCGTAGGCACGGGCGTAATGGACCTTCTCGGCGAACGACTCGGGCAGGTCGATGCCGTCGACGGCCACGAACCGGTCGTTGGTCGGAATCAGCATCGCGGCCAGGCTCAGGCGGTCGCGCGCCGGCCGTGCCGAGATGGTGAACAGGGTCGTTGCCCCGGGGTCGGTCAGCCCCGGCGGGGTCATTCCGGGTGCGGTCAGCACCTGCGTGACGTCATGGCT
>JBFGOX010000174.1:0-6204 GCA_041565015.1 Burkholderiaceae bacterium | reverse complement strand
GTCTCGCCGTTGGCGACGTCGCCGGCGCTCGCCGCCGACATAGCAGGCAGCGGGGCCACGGTCGCGGAGCGCATCGTTTCTGGCACCGAGGACTTCTTCGGCCCCGGCGGTGCGAAATCGACGCGCGCCGCTGCCGGCACTGAGGATTTTGTCGGCGCTGGTGGTGTGGTAGCTGTCAGCGTCGCGTTTCCAAGTACCGCACCTGTGACTGCGAAAGCAGGAGCTCAGTGCGCGCTGCCGAAAGTCTGGAAAGGTTCGGCCTGTGTCATCGCGGCGAATGAGATGAAGTCGCAAGAAGCGATCAACTAGGAATTGAGAGGCGTCTGAGCGCAACGCGTCGGCCATCGGGCAACCATTGCCCGACAGAGCCGGAAGACTTCCCCCGTAGCCCACAGGAAAACTTCTTAAACATGATGGGAGATCGATCATGAAAGGCACCAGCCTGCGCAAGACCTTGGCCGCTGTCGCACTGACCGGTGCAACCGCCGTCGGCGCACCCGCATTGGCCCAGGGCGCGACGGGTTTCGACATGGGCCCGGCCATGATGGGCTTCGACGGTGCCGGCTTCGGCATGGGCACCGGAATGACGGATGGCTACGTTGCGGACATCCGCCTGAATCTTTCCGCAGGGCAAAGAGAACAAATCGCCGAGATTCAACTCGGCGTGCGCGCCAGTTTCCGGGAGCTGATGCGCAAGATGCAGGCTGAGCGCCTAAAGATGAACGAGTGGTACTACTCGGACCCACGAGATGAGGCGGCGGTCAGCAAGACCTACCGGAACATGTCGGAGCTTCGGCAGCAGATGTTTGACCTGTCGTTGCGCGCTCTGCAACAGATCGATGCCGTACTCACCCCTGCGCAGCGGGAAGAACTGAGACAAGGTTGATTGTGCGCGAACCATTGGGAGTTGATGGCGGTGAACACGTCGCTGTTCGTGGACGCGGCAACGTCGCCGACCTCGAACCGCGCGGCTGCCTGTCGAGCGCTCGATTTCGCCAATGCGCTGCGAGCTTGAGGTCGGCTGACTGACCGGTCGTCGGGCGGATCGCTCTGACGAGGATCGGCTTGCCATCGCGCCGGTCCCTCAGGCCGGCCAGGATATCGAGCAACACCTTCGCCCTGAAGCGGCCGCAGGGTTTGAGCGCCGGTTCCGCGCTCTCGGTGCCGCCGATACCGCAGCCGGCGCGTCGGATCGACAATCGCCGGCATGACTGCAGCGACACAAACGTTGCGTCGATGTTGCTCAGCAGAGCGACGGCGGCGGCGTGCAGCTCAGCGCCGCAGAACTTGCCGCGGCTGCGATGCCTTCGCCAAACGTAAATCTGTCAACACCTGCCGTCGTTTCGCAATCGACGGGAAGGGCCTGCACGACAACGCACAGCTCACGCACTACGCGGTGATGCACCAACTCTTCGGCCGTTTGGGCTTCGGGTTCGATCGGCTGACTTCGACTGCGCGCGGCCGTGACCGCGCCGGACGGCGCTGCCTTCGGCCGCGCGGCGACGACCCGTTCAGGGCGTCAGGTCCATCGCCTCGACGATGCGGTCGTACGGCAGCTTTGCCTTGTCGTTGACCTGCTTGACCGCGTCCGAATTGCCGGCCTCGAACAGGCACATGCAGCGGCCGCTGTCGGGCACGAAGGTGGAGCGGATGTAACGCACCGGCGTGCCCTCCGCGGTCGACTGCTGCGACGTGCTGATCGCCGCTTTTTGCGCTGCGGCAAGATCGTTCATCGCTATTCCTTTTAGCGACCGCTCGACCATGTAGACGCTCATCGTCTTCTCCTTTGCGGGTTGGGGTGCCGCAGACCTTACGCGTCGCGCCTTGCCGGCGGAAGCCGGTTCCGGTTATCGATGCATAACCGTAGACTCGCCATCCGTCGCGCCCGGGAGATCACGATGGAACTGCGCCAGATCCGCTACTTCCTGTCGATCTGCGAACACGGCAGCTTCTCGCGCGCCGCCGAAACCTGCGGCGTCACCCAGCCAGCGCTGACCAAGGCGATCAAGTCGCTCGAGACGGAGGTCGGCGGCGCGCTGTTCCACCGCGAGGGCCGTCGCCTGGTCCTTTCCGAACTCGGACAGATGGTCAGCCCGCACCTGCAGCGGTTGACCGGCGAGCAGGAGGCGGCGCTGGCGGTGGCGCAGAACTTCAAGCTGCTTAAGCAGGCGCCGCTGCGGGTCGGCATCCTGCCGACGATCGGACCGGTGCGCGTCGGCCGCTTCCTCGGCACGTTCCGCGATCGGCATCCGGGCATCGAACTCGCGGTATTGGAAGGCTCGTCCGAGGAGCTCGCCCGCAAGCTCGAACGGGCCGATCTCGATGTGGCCGTCGCCAACGCGGTCGGCGGCTTCGGCGAACCGTTCCGCGCGCAGACGCTGTACAACGAGCGGTACGTGGTGATCTTCCCGCCCGGCCACCGCTTCACCAAGCTCGACGCCGTGCGGCTCGCCGACCTCGATGGCGAGGACTACGTCGACCGCCTGGCCTGCGAGATGCGCGAGATGGTGATGCGCGTGGTCGGCGACCGCTCGATCCGGCTTTATGCCAAGTTCCGCAGCGAGCGCGAGGACTGGGTGCAGACGATGGTGCTGTGCGGCCTGGGCTTTGCGTTCATGCCCGAGTATTCGGTGACCGTCGGTGGGCTGGTCTCGCGGGCGCTGGTCGAGCCGGCGGTGGCGCGCGACGTGCAGGCCTTCGAAGTGCGCGGCCGGCAGCGTTCACCGGCCGCATCGCTGTTCCTGCGCGAACTGGCGGACTTTGCCTGGCCGGGCTGAAGCGCGCTCAGCGCTCGCCAACCGCGCCCGCCAGCGGGCTGCGGCCAGCCGCTTACCGCGGCGCCGCAAAGCGCTGCCAACCCACGATTCAGCGCAGATTCAGAACGTTTAAGGCGGGCGCCAAAGACCTGAATTGGGGTGCAGGCGCACGATGCCTCCATCGTCAACGCAGCTTCAGGAGGCCCAAATGAACGCCTACAAACCGACCCGCCCGCTGCTTCGCGCCGTCTTTGCCGCCATGGCCCTGACCGCAACGATCGCCTCGGCCGCTTTCATCGAAGGACTGGTTCGCAGCTACACCGTCGATGCCGGACAAACCGCCGGCACGACGCCGGTGACGGTGGCGGAAGCCAAGCGCTGAGTTGCAGTCGGACAAGGTCCATCATCAAACTGACGACACCGCCGGCTCGACGAGCGCCAGCAGCACATCGAAGGCGCGCGCATCGAACTTGACCGGCGCGCTGTCGAGCAGCAGTTGCCGCTGCGCACGCTGCATCCGGAAGCGTCCGCAGCGCAGATCGGGTTCGCTCATTGCTGCTCGCCGAGCGCCACTTGCGCTGCCTCCTCGTCCGTCAACATTTCGCCTTCGCGGCGCAACGCCTCGAAGTCCGCGGCCGACAACCGATCACCCAGTTCCCGTTCAACCAGATCGCGGATGCGCATCTCGGCGAGCTCGCGCCGCCCTCGGCGCCAGGCATGGACGGCATCGGCGCGCCCCAGCACGCGCGCGGCATCGCGATCGCGACCCTGGCGCAGGGCCAGCAGCGCCAGCGGATCGAGGAAAGCCCATAGGGTTCCGGCGCGAGAGTTCAGCTCAAAGGCCTGGCGGACCAGCGGCAGCGCTTCGTCGATCCTGCCGAGTTCGGTCAAAGCGGTGCATAGATTGCTGATCGCATTGGAGCGCAGCCTCGAAAAAGGCATGTCGTGCAGCAGCGCCAGCAGCTGCTTTCCGCGCGCGACGGCCTCCTCTGTGCGACCCTCGGTCTGGGCATTCTGCTCGGCCCAGATCAGCGTGCCCATCAGCAACGACTCGTCGCCGGCCTGTTCCGCCAGCCGCCGTCCTTCGTCGATCTGCGCGGCCGCCTTGTCGGCGTGGCCTTCATAGGCCCATTGCCAGACGCGCGCCTTCACCAGTTGCCAGCGCAGCGCCGGCGGCCATGTCGCGTCGTGCAGTTGCTCCATCTCCGCCAGCGCCTGCGCGCCCACGTCGAAATCGCCGTTCAATGCGCTGGCCGCGACCAAGTTGCCGAGCGCTGCGAAGAGTTCTTGTTGGTCGCCCAATTGGCGAAACAGATCGATCGCCCGTTGCAGGGCTTTGCGTTCATCCGTGTCAAAGCGCGGCGTAGCGCGCATCTGCCGTTCCAACTGCAGGCGCGCCTCGAGCAAGGGGGGCGTGGCGGCATCGACCATTGTCAGCGCCTCGTCGCAGCGGCGCAGTCCCTCGAGCCGCAGCCCCACGGCCCCCCAAAGCCACGCCGATGCGCCGGCCAGCGCGACGTGCAGTTCGCGCTCGCCCGCCTCACCCGACCAGTCGAGCGCGGCACGCAGGTTGTCGATATCCGGCAGGCAGCGCCGCGTGCGTTCCGGCGCCGGCACGGTCCACGCCTCCGTGCGTTCATGCTCGAACAGCGCGCGCACCGCCTGCGCATGCAGGCGCAACACCGATTCGGTCTCGCCGGACTCGCGCAATTTCTCCAGCGCGTAGGCACGCGTCGACTCGAGCATGCGATACCGCGGCGGTTCTCCAG
Source organism: Burkholderiaceae bacterium (assembly GCA_041565015.1). Classification (GTDB taxonomy): domain Bacteria; phylum Pseudomonadota; class Gammaproteobacteria; order Burkholderiales; family Burkholderiaceae_F; genus JADJWR01. The sequence continues at coordinate 1,679 of JBFGOX010000174.1, read as the reverse complement.
GCTCCACCGCCACCAGCGACTTGTCGACCAGCGTCCCCAGGTGGTCGAGCACGGCCCACTCGTCCACCCGCGCATCGGCCAGCGTCTGTTGTGCCGCCGGTAGCGTGAAACTGCCGGCGAAGACGCCGGCACGGCGAAACACGACGTGATCGTCTTCTCCGAGCAGGCCGTGGCTCCAGTCGAGCAGTTCGCGCAGGGTCTGGTGCCGGCGCAGCACCGTTCGCGCACCGCCGGTCAGCATCCTGAACCGCTCGTGCAGGCGCTCGCGCACGCCGGCCACGCCGAGCAGCGGCACTCGCGCAGCCGCCAGTTCGATCGCCAGCGGCAGGCCATCAAGCCGCCGGCAGATGTCGACCACGTCAGCGACGTTGTGCTCGCCGAGCGCAAAGTCCGGCAGCAGCGCCGCCGCCCGCTCGACGAACAATGCCACCGCGCCGGCCGCCTGCGCCGATGCCACGTCATCGCCCTCAGGCAGCGCCAGCGGCGCAACGCGATAAAGATGCTCGCCTTCGACGCGCAGCAGTTCCTGGCTGGTGGTCAGCAGCCGAACGCCGGTGGTCTGCTCGAGCACTGCGCTTGCAAACCGGCTCGCTTCGTCGACGACGTGTTCGCAGTTGTCGAGCACCAGCAGCAGGTCGCGGCCGCGCAGCAAATCGGTGACTTCGTCCAGCGGCGATCTGCCGCCGGCCAGCGCGGCGCCAAGCGCCTGTGCCACCGCCGCCGGCAGCAGTTGCGCATCCGCCAGCGGCGCCAGGTCGACCAGCCAGACACCGTCGGCAAGCGCGTTGCGCAGCCGATGCGCCGCTGCCAGCGCCAGTCGCGTCTTGCCGATGCCGCCGGCGCCGACGATGCTGACCAGTCGATACGCAGGTACCAGCGCCGCCAGCGCGTCGATGTCCTTGTCGCGTCCGAGCAGCCGGGGAGCAGCTGGAGGCAGGTTGCCGGCGCTCGAGATTGCCCGTGGTGCCGGCGCCACATGCGCGAGATCACGAGACGCGGACGCGCCCGCTTCTCTGTCACCGTCCACCGCCGCCGCAAAGCGATAGCCGCGCCCCGGGATCGTGGCGATCACCTGCGGCCCGAGCAGCTTGCGCAGCGTGCTGATCTGCACCTGCAGGTTGTTCTCCTCGACCACGACCCCGGGCCAGACGAGTTCGAGCAGTTCGTCCTTGCCGACCACGCGGTCGCGCCGCTCGATCATCGCCAGCAGCACGTCGAAGGCGCGTGCACCGAGCTTGACGGGCGCGCCGTCGAGCAGCAGCTCGCGCGCCGACGGACGCACTTCGACGTTGCCGAAACGCAGGGTATCGGTCATCGGCTGGCAGTCTCCGGCGGGCAATTTAACCGTGCAACGCGGGGCCGCGGCAAGTGCAACGACGGCTCAGGGTCGATCGAGTTCCGGGTAGTGGCGGAATACGTCGTCCTCGTTGAACGGCAGCCGGCGCGACGAGGCGAGGTAGGCGGCGATGCGCGGTCGCTGTTCGACGCCCGCGGCCAGCGCATCGAGCCGGCGCATCTTCTTTGCCAGCCGCCGCATCGTCTGCGGAAACGCATAGCGCAGCCCGGCAATCATCTGGAACAGCGACAGGTCGACATAGGAAATCGCCGCGCCGACCGCGCAGTCCGCCCCATGCGGATTGCGTGCCAGCACTGTCTCGAAGTAGCCAAGGAACTTCGGC
>JBFGOX010000173.1:0-6270 GCA_041565015.1 Burkholderiaceae bacterium | reverse complement strand
GGGAATCCGAGCCCACAGTGTTGGATTGCTCGCGACGCCGATCGAATCGATCGGGCGCCAACTTCCCCCTCCTTGCCACAGATCAAAACGCCGGGCACTGCGGTGTCGGAAGCTCTGCCAGTTAACGGACGGCGGGCATCCTATGTCGCCGTGCGCAATAACCCGCGGGCCGACCCGCAAGGGATTGACAGAAATGCAGAACTCAGCAACCCCGCCGGGGTATCGCATCGTCAAGCGTGAGGATTTCTCCGACGTCACCTATCTGCTCGAGGTCGAGCACCCGCAGATGGCCAAGGCAGCGCGGCCGGGCCAGTTCGTGATCGTCATGGAGCACGAGCACGGCGAGCGCATTCCGCTGACGATCGCCGATTTCGACGCCGCCAAGGGCACCATCACGCTGGTGATCCAGGCGGTTGGCAAGACGACCAAGGAAATGCAGGCCAACTGCAAGGCCGGCACGAGTCTGCTGGCCGTCGTCGGGCCGATGGGCATCCCGAGCCATATCGGCGCCGCCAAGAAAGTGGTCTGCGTCGGCGGCGGGCTCGGCGTGGCGCCGGTGTTTCCGCAGGCGCGCGCGTACAAGCAAAGCGGCGCCTACGTGATCGGCGTGGTCGGCTTCCGCAGCCGCAACCTGATGTTCTGGGAAGACAAGTTCCGCGCCGTCTGCGACGAACTGATCGTCTGCACCGACGACGGATCGGCAGGCATCAAGGGCCTGGTCACCGAAGGCGTCAAGCAGGCGATCGCCGCGCACCCGGACATCGACGAGGTCGTGGCCATCGGGCCGCCGATCATGATGAAGGGCTGCGCCGAGACGACCCGCCCGCACAAGATCAAGACCATCGTCAGCCTCAATCCGGTGATGGTCGACGGCACCGGCATGTGCGGCGGCTGCCGCGTCAAGATCGGCGAGCAGGTCAAGTTCGCCTGCGTCGACGGGCCGGACTTCGATGGCCACCAGGTCGACTTCGACGACCTGATGGCGCGCCTGGTCCGCTACAAGCGCGCCGAGAAGGAGGCGCTCGAGCGCTTCCAGGAAGCCTGCCGGCTGCGCGGCACCGTCGAGACCGAGCCCGAGGTCCTCGCGCTCGACCGCCCTTCCACCGACGGCTGAGCGACCATGGCGAAGAAAAAAACCATCCGCACCATTCCCCAGGAGCGGACTCCCGTTCAAGAACAAGACCCGCGTGAGCGGGCGAAGAATTTCACCGAGGTCTCCTGCGGCTACACGCTGCAGGAGGCCGCGCGCGAGGCCGAACGCTGCCTGATGTGCCCGGACCAGCCGTGCGTGCGGGGCTGCCCGGTCGGCATCGACATCCCCGGCTTCATCCAGAAGATCACCGAGAAGCACCATCACGGCGCCTACGACATCCTGACCGACACCAACCTGCTGCCGGCGATCTGCGGCCGCGTGTGCCCGCAGGAAAACCAGTGCGAAGGCGTGTGCACGGTAGGACAGACGCTCGAGCCGGTCGCCATCGGCCGGCTGGAGCGCTATGTCGGCGACATGGCGATCCGCGAGAAGTGGGCGAGCGTTCCGTACATCGAGCCGAACGGGCTGCGTATCGGTATCGTCGGCTCGGGCCCTGCCGGCATGGCCTGCGCAGCCGACATGGCCAAGGCCGGCTGCGAGGTCGTCGTTTACGAGGCGTTTCACGAGCCCGGCGGCGTGCTCAAGTACGGCATCCCCGACTTCCGGCTGCCGAACGACGTCATCGACGCCGAAATCGACACGCTGCGCAAGCTCGGTATCCGCTTCGAGTGCAACACGCTGGTCGGGCGCCTGTTCACCATCGAGCAGATGATCAGCGAGATGGGCTTTCACGCCGTATTCGTCGGCACCGGCGCCGGGTATCCGAGCTTCATGGGCATTCCCGGCGAGTCGCTCAACGGCGTGCTGTCGGCCAACGAGCTGCTGACCCGCTGCAACCTGATGCGGGCGCGCGACTTCCCCAACTTCGACACGCCGCTGCAGCCGGGCAAGCACGTTGCCGTCATCGGCGCCGGCAACACGGCGATGGACGCGCTGCGCGTGTCGCTGCGGCTCGGCGCCGAAAGCGTGCACTGCATCTATCGCCGCTCGAAGAAGGAGGCGCCGGCGCGCGTCGAGGAAGTCCACCACGCCGAGGAAGAAGGTGTGGACTTCAACTGGCTGACCGCCCCGGTCGAGATCCTCGGCGACGAGGACAACAACGTGCGCGCCTTGCGCTGCGTGAAGATGGAACTCGGCGAACCCGACGAGTCGGGCCGCCGCCGCCCGGTCCCGGTGGCCGGCAGCGAGTTCGAATTCGCCACCGACATGGTCGTGTTCGCCATCGGCACCAATGCCAACCCGATCCTCGGCCAGACCTCGAAGCTGAAGCTGAACAGGCGCGGCTACATCGATACCGACGAGCACCTCGCCACGTCGATCGCCGGCGTCTATGCCGGCGGCGACATCGTCACCGGCGCGGCCACCGTCATCGAGGCGATGGGCGCCGGCCGCAAGGCCGCGCGCAGCATGAAGGCGTACCTCGGGCTGCGCGACACGGACACCATTTACCGCGACGACGCGGCGCCAGTCAGCTCCCGCTTCGGCATCGACCTGCAAGAGCACGGCTTCGCGCGGCTGCGGATTGCGTAAGCGGAACAAGACGTGATGCGCGCGCCAGGCAGTCAACCCAAGACGATGCGCGAGGGCGAATGTGCCGCTCACCGCCGTCCCCGCACGGAGGGGCGCCCGGCGTCTTTTCCAACCAAGGCAACGGATTCCCGCTCGCGCGGGAATGAGGCGCGTGGCGCCGCGCGGGCCCGGAAACTTCAACAGGCCAGACCATGAACGACACCGCAGTCCTCGAACGAGCACCCTCCTCCGCCACGGCGCCTGAGCCCAGGCCCGCGGTTGTCCTGGCCGAACACATCGTCGAAGTCATCAGCGATTCGGGCGAAGGCGCGCAGCGCTGCGGCCAGTCGCTCGGCGCGATCGCCGCCCGCAGCGGCAACGGGATCTGGACGGTCGAGATCATCCCGGCCGAGATCCAGCCGCCGGCGCGCAGTGTGGCCGGCGCCAGCGGCATCCGCATCCGCATCGGCTCTAAGGCGGTGACCAACGGCGGCGACGAGACCGATCTGGTCGTCGCGTTCAACGAACAGGTGCTGCTCGGTCGGGCGCGCGCGGGCGAACTGAAGCCCGGCGCGACGATCCTGCTCGAGAACATGTGGCGCGAGCATCGGGATCCTTCGATCGTCAAGTCGTACACCGAGACCGTCGACGGCCTCAAGGAAGCGGGCTTTCGCGTGCTCGAAGTGCCGCTCGAGCGCGAGTGCCGCAAGCTCGTCGCCGACGCCCGCCGCGGCAAGAACATGTTCGTGCTCGGCATGCTCTGCAGCATCTACAGCCTCGATCTCGAACTGGCGCGGGAGCAGGTGGCGCTGACCTTCGGCAAGAAGGAGCGCAAGGTCATCGAAGTCAACCAGAATCTGGTCGAAGCCGGCTTTGCCTGGGGCGAAGCCAACCTCGACTTCAAGTACGCGATCCCGGCGCAACGCTCGACTGAGCCGCAGATTGTGGTCAACGGCAACACGGCGATCGCGCTCGGCGTGCTGGCCTCCGGCATGGATATCTGCGCGATGTACCCGATCACGCCGGCCACGTCGGCCTCGCACTACCTGTCCGAATGCTTCGAGCGGGTCGGCGGCCTCGTGCACCAGGCCGAGGACGAGATCGCCGCCTGCGCCTTCGCTATCGGCGCCTCGTATGCCGGCAAGTGCGCGGTGACGATCACCTCCGGGCCGGGCTACTCGCTGAAGCAGGAAGCGATCGGCCTGGCGGTGATGGCCGAGATTCCGCTGGTGGTGGTCAACGTGCAGCGCGGCGGGCCGAGCACGGGCCAACCGACCAAGGTCGAACAGGGCGACCTGCTCACCTCCGTCTACGGCAGCCACGGCGACGCGCCGAAGGTGGTGATGGCCGCAAGCGGCATCGAGGACTGCTTCTACTCGATGATCACCGCGCGCAAGATCGCCGAGACGTTCAACATGGTGGTCGTCGTGCTGTCCGATGCCAGCCTGGCCACCGCGCAGACACCCTTCGCACGGCCCAAGTTCAGCGCCGACTGGCTGGCGCCGCCAATCGACCAGACGCCGCTGCCGCCAGGCGCGAAGCGCTACGACTGGGATGCCACCACCGGCCTGGCGCAGCGCTTCATCCCCGGCCAGCCCGGCGGGATGCACACCCTCACCGGCCTGGCGCACGATCGCGCCAGCAAGGTCGCCTACGACCCGTCGATCAACGAGGAGGGCCTGCATGCGCGCAGCCTGAAGCTGGCGGCGCTGCAAAAGACGCTGAAGACGCCGACGGTGTTCGGCGATCCGGAAGGCGACATGCTTGTCGTCGGCTGGGGCAGCAGCAAGGGCATCATCGAGGAGGCGGTCGAGCGGCTGCGCAGCGAGGGCCTGAAGGTCTCGTCGCTGCACCTGCGATTCATCCAGCCGCTGCCGTCGGGCATCAAGGAGATCCTGCAGCGCTTCCGCAAGGTGATGACGATCGAGGGAACGTGGTCCGACCGCGTCGAGGACGAGTTGATCGACGCCGACAACCGCCGTTATTCGCCGCTGGCGATGATGCTGCGCTCGCGCTACCTCGTCGATGTCGACTGCTGGACCGAGGCGCGCGGCCAGCCGATCAAGCCCGGAACGGTTTGCGGCGTGATCCGCAAGAGAATGCAGCAGGGAGCGAAGTCATGACCAAGATGCCCGTCTCGCAATGCATCATCCGCCTGCACGAGGCGCATCACAACCTCGAGGACTACCAGGGCGGCGTGCCGCGCTGGTGCAGCGGCTGCGGCGACAACGCGATCCTGACCGCCGTGCAGCGGCTGTGCCGCGACGAGGACCTCGCTCCCGAGCGCACCGTGTTCGTGTCCGGCATCGGCTGCTCGAGCCGGTTGCCGCACTACATGAAGACCTACGGCTTTCACGGCATCCACGGCCGCGCGTTTCCGATTGCCCAGGGCGTGAAGATGGCGCGCCCCGATCTGCACGTGTTCGTCAATACCGGTGACGGCGACTGCTGCAGCATCGGCGCGGCGCACTGGATCCATGCGATCCGCTACAACATGAACATGACGGTGATCCTGCACGACAACCAGGTCTACGGCTTGACCAAGAAGCAGGCGTCGCCGACCTCGCCGGTCGGGCTGAAGAGCAACACGACGCCGAAGGGCTCCGTGCTCGAGGCGCTCAATCCGCTCACCGTCACCCTCGGCGTGCAGAACGTCTCGTTCGTCGCCCAGTGCGTCGACTGGATCCCCGAGCTGCTGTACGACACGATTTCCAGGGCCTTCAATCACCGCGGCTTCTCGTTCATCCGCATCATCCAGCGCTGCCCCGAGTGGCTGCCGAAGATGTTCGAGCCCTGGCTGCACGATCCCGGCCGCACGCTGCTGCTGACGCACGACGACGGCCTGCAGCCGAGCGCCGACCTGAAGCGCACCTACAAGAACGTGCGCGAGCACGACCCGCTGAACATCCACCAGGCGCGCGAGATCGCGTCGAGCCAGGACCCGATCCCGGTCGGCATCCTGTACCGCAATCCGGACGTGCCCTGCTACGAGGACATGAAGCACATCGGTGAAGTGCGCACACCGGAGGCGATCCGCGCCGGGCTCGAGGCCGAAATGGACAAGTTCACGATCTGGCCCGACGAAGGCCAGATGCAACGGGCGGCCTGACGCTGCCCGCAGACCCGACGCCGGAGCATTTGCCATGGACATGGCCGCAGGATTCCAGGAACAGTTTGTCTTTCATGTGACCGGCAAACGGTCCGAGCGCGACCTCGCCGCGATCGACGAGGCCGGGCTGTGGCCGGCGCTGCTGGCGCCTTATCGCTCGCTGTCCCGGCTGCGCCATGACTTTCCGCTGGTGCTGGTGCGCGAAGGCCGCGATGCCGGATCGGTGCGCTCGCTGTCGAGCCTGGTCGACGAGGCGCTGCGCGACATCGCGCCGCGCGGCATCGAGGGCGAACGGCTGCGCCGCCACGCACTGCGACTGGAACGCGAAATGCGCATCCAGGCTGCCGCCGGCCGCGGCGCCGCCTTTTCCGAACTGTGGGCGGAGGCTGCGGCGAAAATCAGCTCGGGCGCCGACGAAGGCGCCGAGCAGATCCTGACCCAGATCGCCGCCGCGCTGCAGCTCGACGGTCCCGTCGTCGACTGCGATCGGGCGATGCCGGCGCAGGTGCTGACGCACCTGTGGCAAGCCTCGCAAGCCGAGAAGGCGGCGTCGTTCCGC
>JBFGOX010000172.1:0-6278 GCA_041565015.1 Burkholderiaceae bacterium | reverse complement strand
GCGCGCTGCATGAAGCCGCGCCGCGCGGCCCGCGCCGCGGCGACCGGCGCTGCGGTCAGGTGGCCCTCGGGCGCGGCAATAATTCGCCCGCCAGCAATCTGTTTGCTGTCCATCAGTGTCCTCTCGGTTTGGTCAGGTCTGCGCCATGAACCGGCGCATCGCGCGGGTCGGCAGCTTGCGTTCGTCGGCGAGTGACGCCACGTGCACGCAGGCGGTGCGTCACAACGTCACCATCGTCTTGTCGGCGATCGAATAAAAGGTCATCGCGCCCTCGCGACGCCGGTTCAGCACGCCGCGGGCAAACATGAAGTTCAGGTGCCGCGACACGTTGGTCTGCGTCAGTTCCGTGCGGGTCACGATGTCGCTGACGCTGTGTTCGCCGTCACACAGCGCGTTCAGGATCTTCAGCCGCGTCGGCTCGGCCAGCAGCGCGAAATAGCCGGAAACGGTCTCGAACAGTTGATCCAGGTCTCGATCCATGTCGGGCGCCAGAACGTTGTTGACTTAAATCATATGCGCATATGCTCATATGTGCAAACAAACCCCTGCGCGCTTGCGGTCTTCCTGCCGCCTGTTCGCATAGGGAGTGGCCCGGATCTGGTGCAAGCGCAGTCTCGACCGGCCGCCAGCGCCGGCCCCGGGGTCACCGCCTGGCTGCGCAGCGTCCTGACCGCTCTCCTGGCGCCTGCCGACCGGAGCCCATCTGACACGCAGCGCGCCCCGGCCGCCGCCGCGGCGCGGCCGTGCGCACGTCGTCGCCTGCGCCTACAGCTTTTCCGGCAGCCGCTCGCGCAGTTCCTTCGGCGAAAGCTTGACCAGGTTACGGTCGAGTTCCAGGACCACAAGCCGCTGCAGGTCGGCACCGAGCGCCTTGCGCATCAGCCCGAGAAAGTCGGGCGGCGACACGAGGATCATGTGCTCGAAATCGCGCTGCACGCGAGCCTTTTCGAGCCGCTTGGCAAGGAAGCTCGCAAACTCGATCGCCGCCTGCTGTCGCGGACCGACCTCGCTTTCCATCGTGTGACGGCCGTGACCGGCACTGTCGAATGCCCGCCCGGGCAGGTCGCTGGTCAGTTCGCGCGCCAGCATCCGCCCTTCCGGATGCGTGATCGACTCGATTTCCTTTATCGGCCCGACCGGCTCATCGGCAGCGAAGATCCGTGCCGCACTGGAGTCAGCCACCACAATCCATCGATGTGCTGCCATTTTGCTCGTCCTCTCCCGAAGAAGTGCTGCGCCCGCTGACGACCGCAGGAGCAGATCCGCCCGAGCACAGTCCTTTTCGTCCGGTTTCCTTCGACATCACCGTAACGCGTTTCGGCGCCTTCGGTCTTGACGACGAGCAGTCTTCGGGGACCGTGAACGGCCGGGATCTGCACGCATCCCATTCCTGCCGCCGCCCGCTGCCGCAGACCCGCTCGCCTGCCTGGCACCATCCGGGCGGCAACCGCTAAGCTACAAACATCCGCCGCACACGTTGTCTCGCTCAATGAGGGTCGCAGCCATGCGCGCAACACTGCTTACGTCACTCCTGCTGTTCGCGGCCGCCGCTGCCGCGACACCGGCGGGTCTACCCGCCCCAGACCGGCTCGCCCAAGCGGAGTCCACCCCGACCGTAGCCGAGCCGCGCTACGGCACGCTGCGCCTCGTTCGGCCGGCACTGGCCGAGACGATCCACAACAACAGCGGCACCGTGCCGGTCGAGGTGACGCTGCAGCCCGCGCTGCGGGCGGAGGCCGGCCATCGTTTCCGCGTACTGCTCGACAACGCCCTGCAACCCGGCGCATGGGCGACGACCCGGTTTTCGCTGCCGCAGGTCGACCGCGGTGCGCACACGCTGCAGGTGATCGTCACCGACCGCGGCGGCGACGAACTCGCTCGAAGCGCCCCGGTCGAATTCCACATGTGGCAGGCGTCACGGCTTTTCCCCGGCCGGCGCGCAGCGCCCTGACGCCAGCGCCATCGTCTCCTCGCAGCGGCGCCTTTTCCGCTGACGTTGCGCAACGGCCGAGGCCACGCCCGCCTGTGGCGCAGCGCCGGTCGCTCGCGGTCAGCCGCCTTCGTCGGAGCCGTCGACTTCTTCCGCGTCGAGCTGAAACTCGAGCGTCTGTCCGGCGGCGATCTCGTCGCGGACGTCGACGATCTCGAGCTTGATCGGCGCCGCATTAGAAGCGTACGAATGCACCGTCAGCTTGCTTTGCGTGATCGTCAGGTCGAGCGCATGCCCGCGATAGCGAATCGTCATGCGCTGGGAGGTGACCTCGCGCGGCAGGCAGGGGTTGAGCGACAGCACATCACCTCGCGTGACGATGCCGGTGTACCCGCGCTGGAGCAGATCGACAGTGCCGGCCATCGCGCCGAGATGAATGCCTTCGGCCGTCGTGCCACCCTGGATGTCGGCCACATCGCTTTCCAGCGCCTGCCTGAACAGCCGCCACGATCCCTCGCGATCGGAACGCGCCAGCACCCAAGACTCGACCACCCGGCTGAGCGTCGAGCCATGCGTCGTGCGCGCCGCGTAGTAAGCGATGTTGCGCGGAATCGAGTCGGGGTCGAACGGGTAACCGAGCCGCTCGAACAGTTCGCTCAGTTCTTCCGCCGAAAACAGGTAGAACAGCATCAACACGTCGGCCTGCTTGGCGGCCTGGTAGCGGTTGACGCTGTCGCCCTCGGCCTCGAGGAGGCGGTCCAGCCGGTGGATGTCGCCGTGCTTCGCACGGTATCGATCCCATTCGAAGGGCTTGAGTTGGTCGTAGCCCTCGAACTGGCTGATGATGCCCTCGCCGTGAAAATCGACACGCATCTTGCGACTGACCTCGTCCCAGTGCCTGAGCTCGGGCTCGCCAAGATCGAGCGTTTCGCACAGCTCCTGTCGCCGCTCCTCCGGCAGCAGATCGAGCACCTTGCCGGCGCGGGCCAGCACCCAGGCCGCCATCACGTTCGTGTAGCTGTGGTTGCTCAGGCCCTCGCGGTCGCTCCCCGGATAGGCGGTGTGAAACTCGTCGGGGCCGACGACACCGTGAATCTCGAAGCGGTCGAGCCCCTCGTTGCGCACGACGAAGCTGCCCCAGAAGCGCGCGATCTCGAGAAACATCCTGGCGCCGTAGAACGACATGAACTCCATGTCGCGGGTGACCTGGTAGTACTGCCAGATGTTGTAGGCGATCGCCGAATTGATGTGCCGCTGCAGATACGTGTTGTCCGGAACCCACCGCCCGGAGGCAGGGTTCAGGTGCAGCTGCTGGCTTTCCTCGCGGCCATTGCTGCCGCTTTGCCAAGGAAACATCGCGCCCCGGTAGCCGTGCTGTCGCGCATTGACACGCGCCTCCTCGAGCCTGCGGAAGCGGTACATCAGCAGCGCGCGTGTGATCTCCGGCAACCGCCAGTTGAGCAGGGGAAAGATGAACAGCTCGTCCCAGAAGATGTGGCCGCGATAGGCCTCGCCGTGCCAGCCGCGCGCCGGCACGCCGACGTCCAGATCGATCGTGTTCGTCGAGGCGGTCTGCAGCAGATGAAAGATATGCAGCCGCAGGATCAGCGCCGTCCGTTCGGCGCCGTTGCCCGGCTGCTCGACGGTCACCGCGAAGCGCCGCCACAGCTGCTCCCAACGCAGCGCCTGGCTGGCTGCCAGTGTGGCGAAGTCCGGTGCGCGTGAAACGGTGGTGCACGCTTCGAGGTCGCACTCGGCAATGGCGTGATCGCGGCTCGTGTACAGGGCAACGATCTTCTCCACGCGCACCGATTCGCCGCGGGCCAGTTCGATCGACAGGTGCTGGGCGATGAGCCCGTCGTCATTCTGGATGCGCGGCGCGGCCTTGATCCGGCCGCCATCGTCATGGAACAGATGCGTGCGTGCAGCCTGCGCAATTTCCAGCCGCGACTGCGTCGTGCGAACCTTCAGGCAAAGGACATCGGCCTCCGGAGCGACCGCGCAAATCGTTTCCAGATGACGATTGCCGAGGTCCCGGTACCGCGCCACGCCGTTGTTGACCACGTTGCCGTCAAGCGCGCTGCGCAGCTCGACCTTTCCCGACCAGTTCTCGGCCGTCAGCTCCGTTTCGGAAGCGGCGATATGCGGCTCGGCCATGTGCACGAGCCGGCGCTCCGTGAGCCGGCTGCGCCGGCCGCTGCGGTCCTCGAAATGCACGCTGCGCGTAAGCAGGCCGCGGCGCAGGTCGAGGCTTTGCCGATAGCCGAGCAGTTCGACGGTGCGCAGATCGAACCAGTCGCCGTCGTTGATGCGCAGGTTGACCGGCAGCCAGTTCGGCAAGTTGACGAGATCCTCGTTCTCGACGACGTGTCCCGAGATCTTCGTCTTGAGCCGGTTGTAGCCGCCGGCCACATAGGTGCCCGGGTAGTGCACGTCGTCGGCTTGTGCGTGCGCCGCCGCGCCGCGGGTGGCGAAATAGCCATTGCCGAGTGTGCACAGCGCCTCGCGAAGCTTTTCTTCGGCCGGATCGAAGCCGTCGTAGTCCAGCGTCCAGTCGCCCATCAGGCGTTCCCTTGCCCCGCGGGCCGTTTTCCGATGCGGGCGGCGCGTGCCGCGCATCTGCAATGTGCTGCGGCGTGACCCGCCCCCGCGAGCGGGCGCGCGAGTGCGGGCGCGGGCCCAGTTCGCAAGGCCGCGCGCCACGGTAGCGGTCGGTCAGCCCTCATCGCCGGCCCTCCAGGGCATCGGCGAGGGCCAGCAGCAACGCGCGAACCTCGGCCGGGTCGGCCAGCTTGAACTGCGCCGCGGTCGGACGCGGCGCGTCGAGCACCGCGAAGCCGAGGCCATCGTCGGCCAGCGCGCGAAAGGCGTCTTCGTCGGTCACGTCGTCGCCGACATAAATCGGCAGCACGTCCGGGCGATCGAGCGATAGCGACTGCAGCAGCCAGCGCACGGCGGCGCCCTTGTTCCAGTCAATGTCGGGCTGCAGCTCGAAAACCTTCTTGCCGTGCCCCTTGCGCAATCCGCCATATCGACCGAGCGCCTCGTCGACGGCGCGCTCGATCGCGGGAACGTCGGCTGCGCGCGCCAGGCGGTAGTGCACGGCAATCGAGAAGTGCTTGCGATCGATCAGCGCACCGTCGATACCGTTCACCGCCTCGCGCAGCATCTTTTCCGCGGCGTCGAGTGCCGGCAAGGCGTCGATCCCCTTCCGATGCGCCTGATGCGCGCCGCCCGGGCCGGAGATGTCGAAACCGTGGCTGCCCGCGTAATGGATATTGTCCAGGCCGACACGCTGGCGAACGTCGGGCAGATCACGACCGCTGACCACGGCAACCGGACACAGGCGCGCAACGCGCTCGACGGCCGCGCGCATCGCCGAGTCCATCGCCGCCTGTTCGGGACGATCGACGATCGGCGCCAACGTGCCGTCGAAGTCAAGGAACACCGCCGGCCGGCGGTCGCGCAACTGCGCGGTAATCTCGTCGAGGTGCTGCAGGGCCAAGGGCGTGTCAAGACTCATCGGGTTGTCCTCAATCGCTGATACCAAGCTCGTCCAGATCGTTGACCACGATATCGGCGCCGTTCTCACGCAGTGCATCAGCCTGATGCCCGCGATCGACGCCGATGACCAGGCCAAACTTCCCCGCGCGACCCGCGGCCACTCCGGCCAGCGCGTCCTCGACGACGACCGTGCGCTGCGGCTCGACCCGCAATGCCTTGGCCGCGGCGAGGAAGATGTCGGGCGCCGGCTTCCCGCGCAGACCCCAGGATTCCGCGTGGGTTCCGTCGACCCTGACGTCGAAAAGATCGAGCGCGCCGACCGAAGTCAGAATCGCCGCGCAGTTCTTGCTCGAAGAGACGATCGCCGTCTTGAAGCCGGCCGGGCCGAGTTCTCTGACAAACGCGATGGCGTGTTCGTAGACCTCCGCACCCTCGCGTTCGAGCACCTCGCCAAACAGCACGTTCTTCCGGTTGCCGAGCCCGCACACCGTCTCGCCTCCCGGCGGATCTCGCGGCTCGCCCCATGGAAGCTCGATCCCGCGTGCCTGCAAGAAACTGTGCACACCGTCGTAACGTGGTTTGCCGTCGACATAGCGACGGTAATCGGCATCGATATCAAACGGCTCGTAGCGCCGGCTCTCATTGGTGCCCCGGCGGTCTAGGAACTCGTTGAACATGCGTTGCCAGGCCCTCGCGTGCTGCCTGGCCGTGCGCGTGATGACGCCGTCGAGATCGAAGATCACGGCATCGAATCGTGCACGCGTCACCTGGGTCCGGTGCTTGTTGTTCATCGATCGATATGCTTCACGAGCGCGGCGGCGGCCCTGCACCGAAGCTTATATGC